>JAYVWH010000654.1:0-7213 GCA_043786265.1 Kofleriaceae bacterium
CAGATCGACGAACAGCACCTTGCCGTGGAACCCCTTGTTCACCGTCGCGAGCGCTTCACCCATGCGGGCGAGCATAGCCCCGAAGCGAGGTCAGCGACGACGACGCGCTTCGCTGTCGTGATCGACGTCCGAAGCCGCGGCATCGAGCGTCGCACCGGTCAGTAAAGCCCCGATCCCCGCAAGCGGCGAGCCGGTGCCGAGCAGGATCTCGCCGGCGATGCTCGCCCCGATGGAAGCGCCGTGCAGCGCCGCCGACCGGGCCGTGCGCGGGCGGTAGTGCGCATCGCCCATGAACCACTGGCCACCCTCGACACCGAGGATCGGGCCGGCCTCCGGATAGCGCCAGCTGTTCTCCCAGTTCTCGTTCGCCACGCGCAGCGCCTCGATGCGCAGCGAGGGTGGCGGCGGGGGCGGAACGTCAATGGTGAACAGGAACGCCGACAGCTGCACTGGAGGTACTGGCGCGGGCGGTGCGACCGGATCCGCCACGGCGGTACCCGCTACAAAGAGCACGCACAAAGAGGCCGTACACCGCACGACTCGATTATCGTCGAGGTCATGCGTTCGTTGTGGATCATTCTCGCGCTCGTGGCCTGCAAGAAACAGCAGGAGCCGGCACCCGTGGGCCAGGGCTCGGGCTCGGGCTCGGCACCGCCTCCGGTGGCCGCCGACGCCCAAGTCATGGATACCCCGGCACCTGGCCCCGATGCGGCGGCCGCTGCGGCGGGGCCGGCACCTGTCGATAGCGACAAGCTGCTCGACGTCGAGGCGATCGGCCCGCTGACGTACGGCCTGCCGCAGGCCGCCGTGATCAAGGAGCTCGGCACACCGAAGAAGAAGACCGCGCCAGAAGAGGAGGGCGCCACCGGCGAGTTTGCGAGCACGTGGACGTACCCCTCGCTCACGCTCGATATGGTGAGCGTGACGCGAACCGGTGCTGCCAAGGTCCGCCTGATCACGGTGACCGCGCCGAGCACCTACGCGACGAAGCGGGGGATCAAGATCGGCAGCACGCGCGCTGAGGTCGAGGCCGCATATCCCAAGGCGGACGAAGGCGGCGACGATCCGACGCAGTTCCTCGTCGGCTCGCAGTACGGCGGCCTGCTGTTCGTGTTCAAGCAGAAGGATGTCGTCGGCGAGGTCGTCCTCGGACCGATGGCCTTCTAGTGATCTCGCGATCGGTGCCGGGCTCGATTCGCGTTCATTCAACGGACAACTTGCGCATCTACCCTGGGCCACTCTGTCCCAGGTGGAAATCTCCGCCGTGTTTGCGCACCGCTGACAAATAGATTCCGACACGCAGATAGTGAGTTTCATTCGCCCTAAAAAGGTCTAGCAAACGATCTCACTCCTCTGTTAGAGCGCCCGCGATGATGAAGATCGCGCCTATTGGATTAGCTTTTGCTCTCGCAGTTACGGGTTGTGCAGATCACACGGTTGCCGACGACGGCGAGGGTTCGGGCTCGCAGGAGCCGCAGCCGGAGCCGCAGATGGACGCGCAGGGGCTCTACCGCCTCAACAGCACGTTCGACATCGCGACGAACATGCCCGGTGCGAGCGGCAGCATCCTCAACGGTCTGATCGACGCGACCGATTCGCCCGACGATCCGATGTCGTGGCTCGTCGACCAGATGCTCGCGAAGATGAACGACGGCACGCTCAAGGACATCCTTGTTACCGCCAAGCCGTTCGTGATCGGTTACCTCAACGACCGCGTCACGAGCCTCGCGCCCGACCTCGTCAACACGCTCAAGGATCTCGGCCAGCGCATGGCCGACCTGACGCATAACTTCGGCGTCAACGAGCGCCTCGAGATCACTAGCGTCGACCAGACCACGATTGCGCGCTCGACCGCTGACGGCGTCCGCTTCAACATCGATGGCACGATCAACGACTACGCGTTCGTCGACTACGACATCGACAACGTCATCGTCAACAACATCCTGATCACGCTCGACAAGGCGCAGACCAAGATGAACATCGGCGAGCACGACCTGCCGCTGCCGTGGGGCAAGATCGTTCGCCTCGGTCTCGACGCCGCGGTCATCCCGGCAATCGACCCGACCGCGACCAGCCTGACCGACCTGCTCGACAATGTCGTCAACTGCAACGCTGTTGGCGCGAGCATCAACGATGCGATCGGCATCGGCGGCTCGGCATTCTGGGCGAGCGCCTGCCTCGGCGGTCTCGGCCTCGCGGCAGACATGGTCTATGACCAGATCGCCGACACCGACTCGACGCTCGGCATGCACCTGGTTGGCTCGTCGCGCTACAGCGACGTCAACAACGACTACAAGATCGACGAGCTCAAGTTCGGCAACTGGACTGGCTCGATGAACATGAACATGGTCGACGCGACCCTCGCGCAGCCGGCGGCGTACGTCGGCAAGCGCATGTTCGGCACGCCGTAGTCAGCGCAGCAGGATCGCGTCGCCCTCGACGGCGACGATCGGCGACGACGCGGGATCGAATCGCTCGGCCGTCAGCGTCTGGCCCCCGGGCGCGGTGACCATGTCCCCGGGCTCGATGCGCTCGCCCGACGCGAGCGTATCCGCGACGTCGCGCAGCAGGAGCGCTGCTTCCGTCGCGCCATCGGGCGACAGCCCGAGTAACACGAGATCGGGGCGACCGAACTTGCGCAGGCCGAGCGACCACGCCGCGAGCGTACCGTCACCGACCTCGTCGAAGAACAGCGTGACTTCGTGCATGACGTCGAACTTGCGCTCGGGCGGAAGCTCGGCGACCTCGCTGCCAAGGTGGGCGCGCGCGGCGTAGACGTCGATCACGATCGTCGCGCCTTCCTCGCACACGCACTTGGCGAGCGCCCACGCGGCCTGGACGTGGCCATTGTCGTCGGGGTCATCGAGCTCGGCCTCGATCACGTAGACGTGCTCCGCCGCGAGCGCGGCCGCGGCATGATGCGGTCCGAGGTCAGTCGCGATCAGATCGGCGAACGGTGCGACGACCTCTTCGGTGAACCACGCGGGATCATCGGTGCGATCGCGTGCAACGAGGGCGACCGCGTCGGGCCCCTCGCCCTCCTCGGGCATCCCGTGCCGCTTGCGCGATACCGGAAGTGGATCGGGGAGCTTGAGGCTCGACAGCGCGATCAGCGCGATCTGTCCCTTGCCGCCACCGAGGACGTAGTTCTCGCGCGTCCAGAGCGTGACCACTACACTTCGTCCGCGTACATGGCTTCGATCTCTCGCGCGAACTTCTGCGCGACGACATTGCGCTTGATCTTCATGGTCGGCGTGAGCTCGCCCGAATCGATGCCGAACGCGTTCGGGAGAATCTTGAACTTCTTGATCTGCTCGACGCGCGCGAGCGTTTGATTCGCGCTGTCGATCGCGACCTGGATCGCCGAGCGGATCTGCGCGTTGTCGTGCAGCGCATCGGTGGCACCGGTGGCCTTGCGCGCGGCATCGGGGTCGAGCGTGACAAGCGCGGTGAGGTACTTGCGTCGATCGCCGATCACGACCGCTTCACCGACGAGCGGCGACTGCTTGATCAGCGCTTCGATGTTCTTGGGCGCGATGTTCTTGCCGCCCGCGGTGATGATGATCTCCTTCTTGCGGCCGGTGATCGACAGGAAGCCTTCCTTGTCGAGCGCGCCGAGATCGCCGGAACACAGCCAGCCATCTTTCAGTGCCTCGGCAGTGGCCTGGGGATCCTTGTAGTAGCCGAGGAATACGTTCGGGCCCTTGATGAGGATCTCGCCGTCCTCGGCGATCTTGACCTGCGCGCCGGGAATCGGCGGGCCTACCGAGCCGATCTTGGTGCGACCGGTCAGGTTGCACGACGTCGGGCCGCAGTCCTCCGACTGGCCATAGATCTCGTGGATCGGCAGGTCCAGGCTCGAGAAGAACTCGAGCACGTCGGAGGCGATCGGCGCAGCGCCGGAGAACAGCTCCTGCACCCGGTCGAAGCCGAGTGCCGCTTTGATCTTGGAGATCACGAGCCGGTCGGCAACGCGGTACTGCAGCTCGAGCGGCAGCGGCACAGCCTGGCCGCGGTCGCGATAGCGATTGACCTCACGACAGACGTTGCGTGCCCACGTGACGAGCTTGGCCTTCGCGCCGGTGGTTTCGGCGAGCTTGCCGGCGAGCACCGCGTGAAACTTCTCCCAGATCCGCGGCACGCCGAAGAACACCGTCGGCCGTGCGTCCTTGAGTGCGTCGGGGACCTTGTCGAGTGCCTCGGCGAAGTACACGGTCGAGCCCTGCGTCGCCGGCATGTGCACGGTGCACATCTGCTCGGCGATGTGCGACAGCGGCAGGTACGAGACCGAGACGTCATCGGTCCGCCGGCCGCCCATGTCGAGCAGCGTCGTCGACGTCCACGCGAGGTTGCCGTGCGACAGCATCACGCCCTTGGGCGGGCCCGTCGTGCCGGACGTGTAGATCAGCGTGGCGAGGTCGGATTGCTCGATCGCGTCGAGGCGCGTGTCGAGCTCCTCTTCGGCGACGCTCTCGCCCTTGGCCATGAAGTCGTCCCACGTCAGGACGTCGTCACCGGTCGCCGTCACGCCCCGCATGGTGATGATCCACTTGAGGAGCGGTAGCTCGCTGCGCTTGGCCTTCACCTTCGCGAGCTGGTCGGCATTCTCGACAAGCACGACCGTCGACTCGCTGTGGTGGATGATGTACTGGACCTCTTCGGCCGAGCACGTCGTGTAGATGCCGGCTGGGCAGCCGCCCGCCATCATCGTCGCGTGATCGACGATCACCCATTCGGGGCGGTTGAACCCGAGGATCGAGACCTTGCCGCCGCGGGGCACGCCGAGCGAGATCAGCGCGCGACCCGCACTGCGGATCTGGCGCGCATAGGTCTTCCAGGTGGTGGGCTGCCAGCGTCCATTGACCTTTGCCTGGTAGGCAATCGTCGAGGGCTTGTCAGCCGCGGTGCGCAAGACGCGCCGAGGAATGGAGTCGATACCCGTTCGATTCGGCGCCATGCGGTCAGTTCTTCTTGGCCCCTGCGAAGTACATGGTCGAACGCTTCTCGCCCTTGGTCTTGAGTGCACCTTCGGAGACCAGCTTGCGGATCGGCAGGGCAAGATCCTTGGTGGTCGTGTTGAGCTGCTTGTTGATCTGCTCGATGCGCAGACCGGGGTGCTTCGAGACGAACGCGTGGAAGTTATCCGCGAGGACATCCAGCTCGTTGGAGGTGCGCTTGGCGCCACGGCCACGACCACGAGCGCGACCGCCGAGACCGACGCTCTTGCCGCTCTTGCCGAGGGCCTGGTCGATCATGTCGCGCGCAGCGGCGCGAGCGAGCTCGGTGATCTGGTTGACGAAGTCGCTAACAACGCGGTTCATCTCGGTCTGGAAATCGCTCATCGGTAAATCCTAGTTGGTGTCTCGAACTGTGGCACTTGAGCACACGCGAGCTGTATTTACCATCTAGGGAGAAGGGAATGCAGCAGTGACATTCTGCAGAGTGATGTAGACAACCGGACCCAATCCCGTGCTCGCGAGATGTTGGTCGGTGTGGCTGAAGAACGTGTCGAGCTGGATGTACTCGCTGCTCGACATTCCCGGGGCGGGATGGAAGCCCATCATCAGGGTGCGCGGCGACGCAAACGGTGCGCCGTCCCAGTTCGTGTCGAACAATCCGATCATCTCGGGAGTCGTGACGTAGTCGATCATGACGCCGTTGTCGGGCACCTCGAGCATCGTCATGCTCGGCGCGGGATCACTCCCGAGTGGATTGGTCATGCTCGGGTAATAGGGCTGGCTGGTATCCGTGATCGGATTCCAGTTCGACATCGTCCACGTGTACAGCTCGTAACCGGTCCACTCCTCGATGCGCGCCCAGTTGAGTGCGGACGTATCGGCGATGAAGCCAGTGTCCGACAGCGCGAGCAGCGTGTCGATGCTGGCGGTCCAGCCCCCGGCGCGGAACGTCACGGGGGTGCCGAGGCCGCGCTCGTTGAAGATGTCCTTGGCCTTCGTGAGCAGCTGCGCCATCGGGGCGCGGCCGTACGCCGATAGCTTGATGGTGTAGCCCGAGGTGTCGCCCATCGGCATCGTCGTCGATTGGTTGGTGATGCACGTGAGGCCTGCCGCCGTGACGAAGCTGCAGTACGGGTGGATGTGCAGTCCGATTTCGTCGGCGAAGTCGTCGCGCTGCTTCTTGATCCATGTGTCGAGCTCGGCGCGGCGCGGCACGGTGACGTACGGATCGGTGTACGTGTATGGCGCCCAGAAGTGGGTGATCACGAGATCCGGATGGCTACTGTGCAGCTTGTCGATATAGCCAAGTGCCGGTGCGCCCGGGTCCGCGAAGTCGTAGTCGGTCGTGGCCAGCACGTAATACGCCGCGCTGCGATTGAGCGTGTGAGATGCAAACGCAGTTTGGGATCCATTCGCGGAAAACAGGATCTCGTGCGCGCCGACCGGGAGCGACTCGATCGAGAGGTCCATCGCGAAGCCGTCGTTCTGCTCGCTCATCCGGATCGGCTTCAAGCCGGGGATGTATGCATCGACGTAGTCCGTCCCCGACGGTGCGGTGACGATCGCGGTCAGCTGGTTCTGCGCGGGCGTTGCGGCGTCACCGACCAGGTACCAGCTATCGAGGCCCTGCGCGGTGAATGCGGGGTCGTTGGCGGCGGGAGCCTTGGGCCGATTCGGGTTCGGATCGGGGTATCCGCACGCGGTGAACGAGAGGATGAGTCCGATGACCAGAGTCCGGCTCCGCATGGCGCGGGACCCTAACATGAAGGTCCGCGCGTCAGCTGTGGTAGTTTCCTGGCTCCATGAGGCTGATTCCCTTGGTGTTCTGTGTCGTCGGTGTAGCGGCGTGTGGCGGTGGTTCTGCCGAGTCGCCACTCACGATCTCGCTCGGGCTCTCGCACGATGGAACGGAACAGGCGCTAAAGAGGCACCAGTTCTGTCTCGAGACGAAGAGTAGCGACGTCAAGTACACGCAGCAGAAGCAGAAGTATCCGCGCTGCGAGCGCACCGCCTCGGAGCAGGGTGATGCGTGGGTGGTCGCGCGCTACCAGGGCGACAAGCTGATCGAGCTGCGCCGATTCGAGCGTTACAGCGACGACAACCAGGCCGTGGCGCGCTGGAACGAGCTCGTGACGGAGCGGATGAAGATCGCGCAGCCCTCCGACGAGGCATTGCAGCAGATCAAGGACCGAGGTCAGATCGAGGCCGGTACGCGGACCGTCAAGGCATTCAAGAATGCCGACGGCACCGTGGTC
>JAYVWH010000655.1:0-5915 GCA_043786265.1 Kofleriaceae bacterium
GTCGAGGAACGGCATGACCTTCGCGTCCGACTTCGCCGTGGCCAGGATCGTCGCCTCGGTCGCGTCGACGGGACCCTCGATCTGGCTACGCAGCTTGCCGCTGATCTGGACGCCGATCAGCATCGTGTCGCGTGCGAGCTTGGCCTCGTCGAATGCCGGCCAAGGTTGATACGTCACGGACCCGCGATGACCCAGGCGTTGCCACAGCTCCTCGGCGAGGTGCGGTGCGAACGGCGACAGGACCTTGACGAACATCTCGAACCACGCGCGCGGGATCGCCGTGGCCTTCGTCGCCTCGTTGACGAACACCATCATGTCCGCGATAGCGGTGTTGAACTTCAGATCGGTCACCGCCTGCGTGACCTTCTTGATCGCGGCGTGCAGTGCGCGCTCGAGATCCTTGTTCGTCTCGGGCGCGTCGGTGCTGACCTTGCTCGCGAGCGTGTCGGTCTCGGTGTCGATGAGCAGGCGCCACATGCGATCGAGGAACCGGCGCGTGCCGGCGACGCCGTTCGTCTCCCACTCGACGCCATCCTCGAGCGGGCCCATGAACAGCTCGTACATGCGCATCGCGTCCGCGCCGTACTCGTTGCACATGTCGTCGGGGTTCACGACGTTGTAGCGAGACTTGCTCATCTTATCGAGCTTGGTCTCGACCACGTCGCTGGTGCCTTTGACGTACCAGACGCCCTCGCGTTGCTCGACCTCGTGATCCTGGTGGTATTTGCCCTTGGCGTCGCGGAACGACGTCTTGTGGATCATGCCCTGGTGGAACAACCGCTGGAACGGTTCCTTGGTCGACACGAGGCCCGCGTCGAACAGAACCTTGTGCCAGAACCGCGCGTACAACAGGTGAAGCACTGCGTGCTCGTTACCGCCGACATACAGATCGACGGGCATCCAGTACTTTTCTTCCTCGGCGTCCCACGCAACGTCGCTGCGATTCGGCGAGAGGAAGCGCAGGTAGTACCAGCACGAGCCCGCCCACTGCGGCATCGTGTTGGTCTCGCGCGTGCCGCCCTTGTACGGCAACCAGTCGGTCGCGCGCGCCAGCGGCGGCTTGCCGTCCGGCGCAGGCTTGTACTCGTCGATCTGCGGCAGCGCGACCGGCAGCTCGGATTTCGGCACGAGGTGAATCTTGCCGTCGCTGTCCTCGTACAGCGGGAACGGCTCGCCCCAGTAGCGCTGGCGCGAGAACAGCCAGTCGCGCAGCTTGTAGCGGATCGACTTCTCACCGAGCTGCTTGTCTTCGAGCCAGCTGATGACCTTCGTCTTCGCCGCATCGATGTCGAGACCGTCGAGGAACTCACTGTTCACGTGCGGTCCGTCGCCGGTGTACGGCTCCGCTTGCACGTCGACCGGGCTCTTGACGACCTCGATGATTGGCAACCCGAACGCCTTTGCGAACGCGTGGTCGCGCTCGTCGTGCGCCGGGCACGCGAACACCGCGCCCGTGCCGTAGCTCGCGAGAACGTAGTCAGCGATCCAGATAGGAATCTGCTTGCCGTTGGCCGGGTTGACCGCGAACGCGCCGGTCGCCACGCCGGTCTTGGGCGCGTCGGCGGCCTCGACGGTGCGATCGCGCTCGCTTCGCTTGCTGACTTGCTCGCGGTACGCGGTGACCGCGTCGCGCTGCGCTGGGACTGTCAGCTGCTCGACGAGAGGGTTCTCGGGGGCGAGCACGACGTACGTGCCACCGAACAGGGTGTCCGGCCGCGTGGTGAACACGGTGATCGCTTCGGTGCTTTCTACGATCTTGAATACGACGTTCGCGCCGATCGATTTACCGATCCAATCGAACTGCGCCTTGTGCGTGCCGTTCGGCCAGTCGAGTCCCGCGAGATCCTCGCTGAGGCGATCCGCGTACTCGGTGATGCGCAGCATCCACTGCTTCATCAGCCGCTTCTCGACGGGATCGCCGGTCTCGACGTAGACGCCGTCCTTCACCTCTTCGTTCGCGAGCACGGTGCCGAGCGCCGGGCAGAAGTTGACCGCGATCTCCGCCTGGTAGGCGAGGCCACGCTCGTAGAGGACCTGGAAGATCCACTGCGTCCACTTGTAGTAGTTCGGATCGCTCGTCGCGAGCTCGCGCGTCCAGTCGTACGACAGGCCGAGCTTCTTCAGCTGGCTCTTGAAGGTGGCGATGTTGCGCTTGGTTATGACGCTCGGGTGCTCGCCGGTGCGCTCGGCGCGCCGCTCGGCGGGCAAGCCGAAGCTGTCCCAGCCCATCACGCGCAGCACGTTGAAGCCCATCATGCGCTTCGCACGCGCGACGACGTCGGTCGCCGTGTAGCCCTTCGGGTGCCCGACGTGCAGGCCGTCACCGGAGGGATACGGGAACATGTCGAGCACGTAGTACTTCGGCTTCGTCCGATCCGTGGGGGTCGCGAACGTCTGCTCGCGGTCCCAGTACTGCTGCCACTTGTGATCGATCGCCTTATGGTCGAAGCCGGCCATGTGCCACTCCTATGAGTTGAGGACCGCTTTGATGCGTTCCGTGATGATGTCCGGGTCGCCCACACCATCGACGCGCTTGAGGATCCCCTTCTCGAGATAGAACGGGATGATCGGCTCGGTCTCGGAGTGGTACTTCGCCGTGCGCTTGTCGACTGCCTCTTTGACGTCGTCGTCGCGATGCACGAGCCGGCCAGCGATGTCGGTCGGCGGCGGGTTGTACTTGAGGTGATAGATCTTGCCCGTCTCGGGATCGCTGCGGCGATGGACCGCGCGCTCTTCGAGCAGGGCATCCGGTACCTCGATCAACACGACGGCATCGAGCAGGACACCGGCCTTCACCATCGCCGCATCGAGTGCCTCGGCCTGCGGGCGCGTGCGGGGGAATCCATCGAGCATGAAGCCCTTCGCCGCGTCGGGCTGGGTGATGCGCTTGAGTACGATCGGAATCGTCACGTCATCGGGCACGAGCCCGCCGGTCTTCATGTGGTGATCGAGCTGCTTACCGAGGTCGCTGCCGAGCTTCACCTCGGCGCGAAACATGTCGCCGCTCGAGATGTGCGGAATACGAAAGATGTCGACGAGGCGAGCGGCCTGGGTGCCCTTTCCCGCTCCCGGCGGACCGACGAGAATCATGCGCATGAGTGGCATCCAAGCATGTGTGCCGCGGTTCTGCAATGCGGCCACAGCTGCGTTATCCTTGATGCATGCGGCCAATCCCACGATGGTTCATCGCCATATGCTGGGTGCTCGCCGTGCTGTTTTCTCTGTGCGTCGGCTTGCAGTTCAATGACCCCGACCCTGTGCGCTGGAGCGCGATCTACGGCGCCGCAGCCATCTCGTGCGCGCTACTTCCCGCGCGACGCTTGTTTGTCGCGCCCGCAGTGCTCGTCGGCCTGATCGCGGCTTCGTGGGGCGCGTATCTCACCAGTCAGGTGTTCGACCAGCTCGTACTGAGCGATCTGTTCTTGCGGATGGACGAGAAGGGCGGGGCCGTCGAGGTCGGACGCGAAGCCGGTGGCCTCGTGATCGTCGCCGTCGGCCTCCTCGGTGGCGGCGCGTTTCGCGCGACCCGCCGCTAGACGACCCGAACCATCTCGATGTGCGGAATGCCGTCCTCGTCGTAGATCTCGGACGCGCGCGCGAAACCGAGCTCGCCGTAGAACTTCTCGAGGTGCGCCTGCGCGCCGATCCGGATCGCGACCGGGCCGCACTCGTCGATCGCGCGGCGCATCAGCTCGCGACCCAGTCCCGTGCCGCGTGCGTCGGGCGCCGTGATCACACGGCCGATGCTGACCTCGGCGAACTTCACGCCTGCCGGGACGATCCGCGCATAGGCATGGATCGTTCCATCGTCGCCCTCGGTCCACAGATGACGCGACGCCGGATCAACGCCATCCGCGTCGAGATACGGGCAGTTCTGCTCGACGACGAACACGCGCTGGCGCAGCACCATCAGCGCGTAGAGCTGCGCCACGGTCAGCTCTTCGAAGGCAGCGGCATGCCACGTGCGTTGTTCCACGTCCGGTACTATACGAGGTCGCCAGGTCGCGAGCTAAGATGCGCGCGTGCAGAGCGTTTGCGTGTATCTGTCGTCGTCGGCGGGGTTGCCGCAGTACGCAGCCTTGCTGCGCGAGCTCGGGGCGGAGCTGGCTCGCCGCAACGTGACGCTCGTCTACGGTGGCGCGCATCGCGGCCTGATGGGCGTGCTCGCCGATGCAGTGCTCGCAGCGGGTGGTCGCGCGATCGGCGTGATCCCGCAGGCGCTGGTCGAGGCAGAGGTCGCTCACACGGGGCTCACCGAGCTCCACGTCGTCGACACGATGCATCAGCGCAAGGCGTTGATGTTCACGCTCGCGGATGCATTCATCGTCGCGCCGGGCGGGCTCGGCACGCTCGAGGAGGCATTCGAACAGCTGACCGGGCTCCAGCTCGGCTATCACGCCAAGCCGATCGTGTTCCTCGACATCGACGGGTTCTGGGCACCCCTGGAAAAATTCTTGGATCACAGTGTCGAGGTCGGCGTGCTGCACGAGCACGTCAGGCCCCTGTTTCGTACGGCGGCGACCCCGGCCGCTGCGCTCGACGCAGTTCTCGCGACCGCGTGATAGCCTCGGGGCATGGCCCCTCGCGCCCTCGGCGCGCTGCTCGCCGTCGTGGCCGCGATCGCCCTCGTGGTGTCGATCGCATCGTCGGCGTGGTGGGAGGGACATCCCACGGTCGGCGGCCACATCATCGAGGCCAAAGAGGTCCGCGTCGGACCGCTCGGCGCCAAGGGCTGTAACCCCGGCGGCGACGGAAGCTGCGAGCCGATCGCGACCCGCGACACGACGAAGCTCGCCGGCTATATCGAGCTCGGAGCGATCTGTCTCACCGTCGTGCTCGCGTTCATGCTCGCGGTCAGCGCGTGGACGGTCGGCGACCGCCGCAAGGGACTCGCGAAAACGACGACGATCGTCACGCTGCTCACGGTCGCCGGCGGTGTGGTGCTCCTCGTGCTCGGCCCTGGCATCGAGGCGAGTCAGCAGGTCACCGTTCCGATCGGCTGGGGCACATTCGTGTTCGGTGGTGCTGCGCTATCGTCGCTGCTCGCGAGCGCGATCACCGCCAAGCTCGAGCCCGAGCCACTGCGGCTCAAGCCCGGCGTCGCGCACCAGCGCCCGTCGCTTGAGCTTCGCCCGCTCTACGATCCGACGAATGAGGGCTTTGTTCCCTCGCCGCAGACGCCCGCTCCGCCGGCGCTGCCACCAACACCGTATCCACGCGATCAGATCAAGGCGCTGACCGGGCAGGGCACGCCGACGCCAGAGCGCGTGAATCCGCTCGGTTCGCCGAACCCGGGCGTGCGCACCCAATCGCCGAGCGCGCCACCACCGCTCTTGCCGAAGCCCGGCGAGCTCGGTGGGCCGCCGGTCGATCCGTTCGCACGCACGGCGCCGCGCGCTCCGGGCGCGGCGGTCGAGCCACCACCGATGGCACCGCCACCACCGCGCAGCAAGCCACCGAGCGCAGCGCCGCCGCGCAAGCAGGCACCGAGCGTACCGCCGCCACGCAAGCCATCGCCGAGTGTGCCGCCTCCCAATCGGGCGAAGCCAGCGAGCGTCGCTCCACCACCGCGCCTTCCCGATCGCCACGACACCCATCCGATCGCCGCACAGACGCGGGCACGCACGACACCGGGGCCGGGGACCGACCCACTTGCGACACCGCTCGCCACACCGCCCGCCAGCAGGCCGTCGCGCGAGGCGGAGGCGCGGCAGTCGCAGCCGACGCTCGCGCACGCGATTCCTCCGATGCCGACGCCCCACAATCATCCGGCGCCAGCTGTTCTACCCGCTCGCGATGTGACCGCTGTGGAGATCGATTCGGAGGCGAAGGCAGTCGCCGAGGCCACCGCGCGGGGCCAGCTCGATCCGCGGATTGCCGCGCGCGCGCAGCGTAGCTCCACCGACGTCGTCACC
>JAYVWH010000656.1:0-2790 GCA_043786265.1 Kofleriaceae bacterium
TAGTCGAGCGCGGACACCATCCCGAGCGGTCGCCAGATCTGCAACCGCTCCGCCTCACGCAACCACCGCGCCTCTTCTGCGTCGAGCTTCGCGCGGCGGCGTGCGATGTCGCGTAACGCTCGATCGACAGCACGCCAGTCGAGCCGCGCGTCAACGTCCCACGTGGGACTGCCACCATCGTCGATGATCCCGGTTCCTTCACACAGCATGACGCCCTCCTTGCGACACGAATCCCGATGTCACGCCTCGTTTCTAGCACGCGATTTTCGGGCACTCTGTGCTGCGCACTGCGCGACGATTCGCGGTCGTCCTTCCGAAACTGCGGACGCGACAATTCGTGAGCGCACGACAAGAGCCATCGCGCTCTCGACGACGACGGTATCGGATCGCGCCCCCGCGACGGGCGAGCACCGAAATGTCGTCAATGGAAAACGACAGAAAACGACATCGCCGTCAAACCACATGTCCGATATCCGGACAACCAATCGAGGGAGCGTGTCAAGCCTGCTCGCGTGGTCCGCAGCGCGATGCTCGGCAACACCGGCGCGTATCTGACTGCGGACTCTTTGCGGTTCGTGGCTGGCACGACTAGATTCCAGTCCCACGTGGGACCGCGAGTATGGAGGTACGCCGGTCACCAGCGTCCGCGACCGCGACAGAGGTTCTGGCGATTCCGACGGTGCCCAGCTCGAGCATCTCGTAGGACAGCAGCGCGCTGTAGAGCGCGACCGAGGCCTCGTCGTCCGGTGCTTCTGCGTGCGCCTCGCGATCTACGTCGGGAGGTACGCCGGTCACCAGCGTCCGCGACCGCGACCGAGGCCTCGTCGTCCGGTGCTTCTGCGTGCGCCTCGCGATCTACGTCGGGCGGCCGTCCGCGCCCGAGGCTCGTCGCCGTAGCTTGCGCAGCGATCTACGTCGGGAGGTACGCCGGTCGCCAGCGCCGTGCGTGCACAATCCCGGAGCTCAGGATGTCTGTAGGTACCGCCCGGCGCCCGGTGCCGCACTGGCACGGAGTTCCTCGTCGAACTCCGTCCTCAAGACGCACCCTACGCCAGATCGAACACGAGGACTTCGGCATCCTCGATACCGGTGATCGCAAGCGTGCCCGCGCCGATGACCGCAACACCATCACTCGTGTTCAGCCGCTCACCGTTCACCGTGACCGCGCCGCGCGCCACCTGGATCCACGCGTAGCGCTTGTCGCCGAGCGCGTGCTCGACCGTCACGCCCGGCGCGAGTAGCGTCGTCGCAAGGGTCGCGTCCTGGTGGATCGTCACCGAGCCGTCGCGGCCGTCCGGCGAGGCGACGATGCGAAGCTTGCCGCGTCGCTCGTTCTCGGTGAACGCCTTCTGCTCGTAGCCGGGCTTGTGACCGGACTTGTCGGGCACGATCCAGATCTGCATGAAGTGAACAGGGTCCTTCTTGCTCACGTTCATCTCGCTGTGCATGACGCCTGTCCCCGCGCTCATACGCTGGACCTCGCCCGGCTTGATCGTCGAGCCGGTGCCCATGCTGTCCTTGTGGCCGAGCTCGCCCGACAGCACGTAGGAGAGGATCTCCATGTCGCGATGCCCATGCGCGCCGAAGCCACCGCCGGCAGCGACCTTGTCCTCGTTGATCACGCGCAGCGCGCGAAAACCCATGTGCTTCGGATCGTGATAGTCCGCGAACGAGAACGTGTGGTGGCTGTCGAGCCACCCGTGATTTGCGTGGCCGCGGTCAGCGGCACGGCGGATCTGCATGTCCATGATGAAGGCTGACGTTAACCACGCTCGAACACGAGCGGGAGAGTCACCTGGCTAGGTCCACGTTGCTTTGAGAGTTTCCACGCGACAACAGTCTGTCTCAGTTTCCGGATCAGCGCCTTGCGCGCAGCTTCGTCGGAAACCGGCACGCGCGTCGTATCTGACAGAAACTTCAGGCCTCGTACGCCGCCGCTGCGGTCGACCGTGAACGTCATCGACAGCATCCCCGAGATTGGCAGATCGCCGAGCCACTCCCCCAGGTTCGCACCGAGACCGGCGATCTGCGACTCCAGCGCACGCACCGGGAGCGGCCCCCGCACGAACGGACGCGGCTGGACGAACCAGCCGTGGATCACGAGCCGGCCTTCGCGTGGATCGCGCGTGCCGCTGACCGGCCGCACCCCATGCGGGATCCGTGGATCGAACACGGTCAGTCGATCGAACTGCGGTGCGATCGTACGTACCAGCTCGTGCTCTTCGACGGCGCGCACCGAACGGAAGTCATGCCAGAAGTCGAGGACTTCATCGCGCAGCAGCATGGTCTCGCCGCCGCTGAACACGCGCCCGCGCCACTTTGTGAGCGAGTAGACGAACGCCCACGGCCCGTGCGGGAGATCGCCGTGCAGCTCCTGGCGACACCCGTCGATGTAGAGCGACAGCCACGGCGGCGAGATGTCGTGGCAGCCAAGCGTCTCCCGGCCCCACGCTACGAGGCGGCGGTGAAACGCCTCGTAGACACGCTTCGGAAAGTAGGTCCACGCCGGCGTGCGCAGCGCGGTGTATTGCCCGGGCACGTGCCACCAGTCCCACATGAAGCGATCGCCGCGCGTGCTGCGTGGATCGGCGAACCGCTCGTCGAACGTGCTGCGCAGCTCCTTCGCTTCGGGTGCGAAGCGATCGACGATCACGGTACTGCGGGTCATCTAGAACCGGTCCCAAACATACGAGACTTCCGTGACCGGGAACCCGCCCACGCGTGACGGAAACGACGTGCCGACCACACCGCCCATCGCCTCGTAGAACCCGCGCGCATGGTGGTTGTTCA
>JAYVWH010000657.1:0-9417 GCA_043786265.1 Kofleriaceae bacterium
CCGTGTAGGCCGCCAGACACCGCGTAGCCCTTGCCGCGCTCGAACTTACCGCCGGCGTGCAGCACCATGAATACGACCTCGAGCGCCGACTTCTTCAGCTTCGGCATGATCTCGACGGGAATGCCGCGCCCGTTGTCCTCGACCGTCGCGCTCTTGCCGTTCTTGTGGAGCGTGACCTCGACCTTCGTGGCGTGCTTGTTGATCGCCTCGTCGATCGAGTTGTCGACGACCTCCCACAGCAGGTGATGGTAGCCGTCCTTGCCGGTACCACCGATGTACATGCCCGGACGCTTGCGGACCGGGTCGAGTCCTTCGAGTACCTGGATCTCGTCGGCGCCGTATTTGGATGCCTGGGCCATGCTATTTCACCTTCGCACTGCCCAGCGGCAGTGCTGCGCGGTCCAGCAAAGCTCGACCTTGCATTAATTCACCTTCCCGCTGCCCTCGGCATTAGCGAGCGGCTGGATGGTCACGGGTTTCTCGATGAGCTTGAACGTCACGCGCTTCATCTTCTGATGACCGCGGCCGCCGCGCGAGGAAACTTCCTTCGGGTCGGCGTGGAGCTCGAACGGCTTGCCGCTCTTCTCGCTCTCGATCGTCATCGTGTCGGACTTGCGGCCGGCGATGAAGCCGATCACCGCGTCGTCATCTGCGGTCTTGATCACGGTGACGCCGCGGCCGGCGCCCTCGAGCTTGGCGATGTCGTCGGCCTTGCAGTGGAGGACGTGACCATCTCGCGTCGCGCACACGACGATGTCGTCGTCGTTGCACGGCACCACGCCGATGATCTCGTCGCCATCCTTGGGCCGCGCGTACTTGCGGCCCGCCTTCGTCGTGACCTCGCTGACGCCCGCCGTCGCGAAGCGCAGGCCAAGGCCCTGCCGCGAGACTGCCAGCAGCGTCGGCGGCACCATCGCGCGAGCATCGAGCGTCATCGCGGCGACGATCTTCTCGCCGTCGCCGAACTTGAAGTACTTCTGCGCAGGATCGCCGTAGCCCGCCGTCGGGGCGATGTCGTTGATCTTGATGACGTATGCCGAGCCGCGATTCGTGAAGAAGATGACTTTCTCCTTCGTCGAGCCGGGCAGCACGTGGGTGACCGCGTCGCCCTCGCGCGTACGCGTCTGGTTCGGATCCTTGAGCTCGCGAACGCGCTTGATCCAACCGTCATTGGTCACGACGACATGGGCGTCCTCGTCGACGATGAATGCGTCGGCGTCGAATTCCATCTCCTCGGCGCCGGAAGCGGCCGTCTTCGTACGGCGCGGGGTGCCGAGCAGCTTTGCGACTTCCTCGAGCTCCGTGAGCACCACTTCGAGCAGCTTGTCGTCGTTCTTGAGGATCTTCTCGATCCGCTTGGCCTCGGTCGCCTTCGCCTCGAGCTCCTCGCGGATGACGTTGATCTCGAGCTTCGCGAGCTTGTACAGTTTGAGCTCGAGGATCGCTTCGGTCTGGACGTCATCCAGCTTGAAGCGCTTGATGATCTTTCCGGCCGCGTCTTCTTTGCCGTCGCTCGCGCGGATGATCTTGATCATCTCGTCGAGCGCGTCGAAGATCGTGACGAAACCGTCGAGGATGTGGATGCGGCTCCTCAGCTGAGCGAGCTGGTACTGGAACCGGCGCTCGGTCGTGATGATGCGGAAGTCGAGGAAGTACTCGAGCATCTCCTTGATGTTGCACTTCTTGGGCTGCGGCGGCGAACCGGTCGGCACGCTACCGTCGTCCATCAGCTCCGGCGGAACGAGGCACGTGAGGTTCACGTGGAAGCTCGACTGCAGCGGGGTGTGCTTGTAGAGGTACCCCATCACGAGGTTCGGATCGGCGTCCTTCTTGATCTCGAGGACGATGCGAACATCCGTTGTCGACTCGTCGCGGACATCGAGCAGGTACGGCAGCTTGCGCGAGATGATCACGTCAGCGATCTTCTGGACGAGGTCGGCCTTCGTCATCGCGTACGGGATGCTCGTGATCACGAGATCAACGCCACCCTTCTTCTTGTCCTCGAGCTTGTACTCGCCGCGAACGCGGATATTGCCCGCGCCTTCCTTGTAGATCTGGCGCAGCTCGACCTTGCTGTTGAGCAGCTGGCCGCCGGTCGGGAAATCGGGGCCGTTGATGTGCTTCATCAACGTGACGTGGTCGATATCGCGATCCTTGGCGATCGCGATGATCGCGTCGACGCACTCGCGCAGGTTGTGCGGCGGAATGTTCGTCGCCATACCGACGGCGATACCGGTCGAGCCGTTGACGAGCAGGTTCGGGAAGCGCGCCGGAAGTACGGTCGGCTCCTCGGTCGTGCCGTCGTAGTTCGCACGCATCTCGACGGTCTCGAAGTCGAGCTCGCGCAACAGCTCCATCGCGGGCGGCGCGAGGCGGCACTCGGTGTAGCGATAGGCAGCGGCCTCGTCGCCATCGAGCGAGCCGAAGTTGCCGGAGCCGTCGACGAGCGGCACGCGCAGCGCCCAGTCCTGCGCCATGCGGACCATCGCGTCGTAGACTGACGAGTCGCCGTGCGGGTGATAGCGACCGAGCACGATACCGACGACGGTCGCGCTCTTGCGATGCTTGGCATCGGGGCGCAGATGGTTGTCGTGCAGCATCGCGTAGAGGATGCGGCGATGCACCGGCTTGAGACCGTCGCGAACATCCGGGAGTGCGCGCGACGTGATCACGCTCAGCGCGTAGTTGAGATACCGACGCCGGGCTTCTGCCTCGAGCGACGTGTCGACCGTTCCGGGGACACCCTCACCGCCGCCACCGGCCGCCGCACCACCGCCACCACCACCACCGCCACCACCACCACCGCCACCACGACCACCTCCGGCACCCTGCTTGCCCTTGTCGCGCTTGGTCTTGGTCACCGCCTCGGCGGCGCTCTCGTCGTCCCCCGCAGCTGCTGCAGCGGCTTTGGTCGAGCTCTTGTCGGCCTTCGAAACGGCCTTCTTATCGGATGTCTTCGGCTTCTTTGCCATGTCTTGCTCGGAGTGCGGGGGACCTTTACCCGACTGACCGAAAAGGTCCAGCTGCTCTAGGGGGCGCAGATCGCCTGGGGTGGTTGCCATGTCTGTTCGAACGCTCCGAATATGGATTGTTGGTCCGACACCGAGAGGCGTGATATTGCTGGCCTCCTCTAGTCACCGGTCGACCCATGGTCCGCAGACGTACGCAAGGGCGCAAGAAAAGGACTGCCTACCCAGCATTGGGGGCAGCCCCTGCCAAGCACAGTGGCGGGCTCCTGCTCCTGGTCTTGGGGGCGCTCGTCATCGTGAATCTCTACGTCTTCGTCTGGGACAAGAAGACGGGGGTCGCGGCGATCAAGCGCGAGGCCGAGGCCAAAAGCCTGCCGGCGATGACCGTCCCGAACGCTCCGCTTGCCCGCGGCGGCCCGGGGGATGCCGGCGCTACCGCCCCGGTAGGCCCCCCCGGTATCGTCGAGAGCAAGGTCGAAAAGACGGATACGCTCGGCCGCCTGCTCAAGCGCAGTGGGCTGAGCGCCGCCGAAGCCGACGAGGTGATCAGGGCGTTGTCGGGCAAGCTCGACTTCCGCCAGATCAAAGCCGGCCAGTCGTTCAAGGTCGAGCGCGGCGGCGATGGGCGCGTGAAGCTGTTCCAGCTCGAGCTGTCGAAGACGCAGAAGATCCGCGCCGAGCGCGATGGCAGTGGCGAGCTGCAAGGCACCGCCGACGAGGCCCAGACCCGGGTGGAGGTGAAGAGCCTCGGCGGCGTGATCAACTCCTCGCTCTACGCATCGATCAAGACCGCCGGCGAGACGGGTGCGCTGGTCGACTTCTTCGTCGACGCGTTCGCCTACGACATCGACTTCTTCAATGACACGCACGAGGGCGACAGCTTTCACATCGTCGTCGAGAAGCACTTCATGCCGTCGCCCGAAGGTGGCGAGCAGTTCGCGCACTACGGCCGCATCCTCGCCGCGGAGTACGTCGGCAAGGCCGGCACGTTTCAGACCTTCTTCTGGAACGGCAAGTACTACGACGCGACCGGTGCCTCGTCGGTAAAAGGCATGCTGAAGACGCCGCTGAAGTTCGTCAAAGTCTCCAGCGGGTTTGATCGCAATCGCATGCACCCGGTGCTTCACACCGTCAAAGCTCACCTGGGCATCGACTACGCCGCGCCCGTCGGTACGCCGGTCCGTGCTGCCGCCGACGGTGTCGTGACCATCCGTGCGCTCAGCGGTGGCGCCGGCAACCTCGTGATGCTGCGCCACGACGGCGGCATCGAGACTGCCTACATGCACCTGTCCAAGTTCGCGAACATCAAGGTTGGCGATAAGGTCGAAGCCAAGACCGTGATCGGCTACGTCGGAACGAGCGGCTTGTCGACGGGGCCGCACCTGCACTTCGGTGTGAAGAAGAACGGCGCGTTCGTCGATCCGACCAAGCTCGAGCCGATGCGCGGCAAGCCCGTGGGCGCGAAAGAGCTCGAGGCTTTCAAGCTCGAGTCCGCGCGCTTGCTCCAGCTGATGACCGCCACCCAGAAGGTCTGAGCCCGTCGGGGAAGTGCCTGCCTGGCAGTGATTTGCCACACGCCGCCCGCGACGATCAACTCCGCGCCGCCTTGCGATCCCAAATGCTTGTTCGTGAAGGGCGATCGGCCTTGCCGATGCCAGCCTTCCTCGTCATGCTTTAGCTGTGCTCAAGCTCCTCGTCGGACTTCTGAAGGGTGCGGCGATCGGTGGCGCTGTGGGCTACGGGGCGTTCGCACTCTTTAACTCGACCGGATTCTCCAACAACTGGCTGACCATGGGCCTGATCGGCGCGCTGGTCGGTCTGTTCGTCGGGCGCCCGCTGTGGGCGCTGCTCAAGGACAAGAATCAGACGAACATCATCGCGATTCTGAAGGCCGCCTTCGGCTTTGGCGTTGGCTGCGGGCTCTACGCGCTGATCGCAAAAGCGTGGGCGCCAGATCCGAACATGCTCGTGATCGGTGACTTCCACCTGCTCTACTGGCCGCCGACGGTCGGTGCTGCGATCGGTGGCGTCTACGGCGGGTTTGTCGAGCTCGATGATTCGATCGGCGACGACACCGCGGCTGCCAAGCGCAAGCCGGCTCCCGACAAGAAGAAGTAGTCCTAGCGCGCGCCGAACATGGCGATCGCGACGAGCATCAGGTGCAGGGCGATGAAGTACCGGGTGTCGGTGCGCATTGGATGGCGGCATTAGAAGCATCCGGCGTGCCGCGTACAACCCCGCGAGACTGGCCGCATCTGACGGCCTGAGACCTGGC
This sequence comes from Kofleriaceae bacterium, assembly GCA_043786265.1. Classification (GTDB taxonomy): domain Bacteria; phylum Myxococcota_A; class Polyangia; order Haliangiales; family Haliangiaceae; genus JABFXX01. The sequence goes on from JAYVWH010000657.1 coordinate 5,245, forward strand.
GGCTGCGGCTTTCAGGCAGCCCGAAGAGCCGGCTAACCTGCCGGAACTACGGCTCGGCGAGCTCGGCGTCGATCGAAATCGCCAGCATGTCGGTCGACCCGTCGAACGTCCCTGTCGGAATTCCGGTATCGCCTGTACCAAACGGGTTGTCGAGCCGCCAGGCAGTGACGGATTCGGGCGAGCGGACGCTCCAGGTGCGAGCCCAGCCCAAGGTCACCGTGAACGCGCCCGCCGTTGCTTCGAGCCCGAGTCCAAGCGTGTGACCACCAAGATCGCCAAAGGTCGGCGACAGTCGCGTTCCGGACGTGCCCGCGGTCGTGAACGCATAGCCGCCAGTCGCCCACAGAAAGCCGTTGATCAGCTCGACGTCGAGTGCCGCGCGCAGCGCGCCATGCGTGCGCGACGACAGCCGCGATGGAAGTCGGCGTAGCTCGGCCATCCGCGATGCGCCGAGCGTCGTGTTGTCGTAGACGGTGACGCCGTCGAGCTCCCACGCAGTGGCAGCGGCGCGGCGCGGGAACCACCACAGGTCGGCGCCGACCTCCGCGATCCAGCGCTCGCCGAGCCAGCGTGCTCCGGTGCGAACCGTGATTGGTTGCGCGATCTCGATGCGCGCGGCCGGTGCGGCAAGAACGACCGCGGTGTTCGGTGACGTGCCGATGCCGTCGACGGTTCCGGACGTGCGTGCGGGCGCCGACCAGCCAACCGACGCCGCGAGCTCGACGCGCGAATCCGCGGGCGCCACGAGCACGCCGGCAACCGCACTCGGGACGAAGCTATCGGTGCTGTCGAGCGCGAGCTCGCAGTCCCATGCGGGGTCGACGAACGAGCTCAGCTCCAGACCGTCGCGCACCGCATCACCGGCCCACAGCCGGCGGCCCTCCGCGATCTCGACGCGTGACGCGGCGATCGAGATGCCGGCCGCCACCGTATCGCCAACCCTGCGCGCGACGCCGAACGTGACCGTGTCGCGACGAAATCCACCGGACAGTCCCGCGTAGCGATACTGAAACGATTGCCCGAAGAACTCGGGAGGAATCGCGAGCGGTGTCGGGCTGCGAAACAGTCGTTCGCTGCGTGCGGCAGTCATGACCGACGCACCGATGATCAGATCGCCGACCGCGCCTTCGATGGCGATCACCGGCAGCAACTGCGAGCTCGATTGGTCGCGCGCGGCTGGCGAGCTCGCGTTGGCGAGCCAGTACATCTCGTCGTCCGCGAATGCGACCCCGAGCTGGACGCGCGCTCCCTCGCGCCGCGCGAGCCCCGCAGGATTCGCGGCGAGTGCCCCTGCCCCGTCGTCGGACACGGTCCCGACACCGGCGCGACCGACTGCGCGCGGCAACCGGCCGCCGACCACAGGACCGTCCGCGTATGCGCGGGCCGACGCGACAAGCGTCAGCAATACGGCGCAGCGGAAAAACACGGGCAACGATAGCCCGCACGCTGCAGGGTTTGCGCTGTTTCCGAACATTTCAACCGTGCGGCGTATCCGGAATCGGCGCAGACCAACGTCGTGCGGCGCATCGACGACCTCCTCGACGTCGCCGTCTACACCGATGCGATGCCCGAGAAAGCGGATATGCCTCTCGCGGACCGCGAGCGGCTCGGCGAATGGCTCGCGTGATGCGCGCCGCGAGCTACTGACAGCTGCAGCAGGATTCGTGCGCAGAGTCGCAGGTCTGCTTGCTGCTCGAGCACTTGCCCGCGGCCCAGGTGTCCGCGGGCAGCGTCGCGGCGATCTTGCAGATGCGCGCGGCGTTGGTGCAGATCGAGTCGCTGAACGTGCAGCTCTGTGAGCAGCGGTCCGTCTTGGCCGGTTTGCACGTTGCATCGGTCGACAGCGGAGTCGTCGACATCGGCTCGGCGGGCGTGCTGGCCGACGACGACATTTGCGGCTCGGCGAGACCGAGCTCGGTGCGCTTTTGATCGATCTCGGCCGACAGCTTCTCGATCTCGGCGCGCGGATCGTTGCCCGGCATCGTCTGCGCTCCGCCGCTGTCCGCTGCGACGGGCGCCGCGGTCTGGCGCGATTGCTTCGCGCCACCCATCGCGCACGCCGCGACGAGGCCCATGCACACAACGCCGGCGAGAAAATACTTCACCACGCGGCAGACGCCTTTGCCTTGTCGCTGCAGCCGCAGCAGTTCTTCTTTGCCTCGCGACACGAGGCCTTCGAGCTCTCGCACTTCTCCTGGCCGAGCTTGTCGTCGGGACCGAGCTCGGTGGCGATGTCACAGATGCGCTCGGCGTTGTCGCAGATCGCGTCCGCGAGGCTGCACACGTCGTTGCACGTCGCGGGGACCTGGTGGCCATCCGGGCAGACGCGCTCGGCACCCTGCACGGTGGTACGACGAATCTCGATCAAGGTCTGCGGCGAGGGCTCGAGCCCGAGGCCCGCTTCCTGACGCCAGCCGCGGATCTGGGTCCACAGCGCGATGATCTCGGCGCGCTTGTCCTGCTTGGCGAGCTGGACGTTCTGGTTCTGGGGACCACACGCGAGGCCGACGAGGATCGCGCCGCCCATGATGAGAGCGAGCGTCGAGGTCCTCACCGGTCCTCCATCAGCTGCTTCTGCAGCGCGGCGTTGATCGTGTTGGATCGGTCGTACGCCTCGATCGCTGCGTGGTGCTCGGCTTCGATGCGCGACTTGTTGGCCGGATCCGTGGCGTCGAGCGCGGTCGCGCGCGCCTCGTGGACCTCACCCTTGGTCGTGTAGAGGTTCGCGACGAAGAAGCTCTCGCGCTGACTTTGCGCCAGGCCTTCGGTCACGACCGTCATCGCTTCCTCGATCTGGCCCTGGCCGACGAGCAGCTTCGCGAGCAGCGCGCGCGCATCGTTGCGGACGTCCTCGGCCTCGGGCGCATTGGGCGGGAACTGCAGCGACAGGATCTCGCGAACCGACGCGGTGGCTTCGACGAGCTTGCCATCGCTCATGTAGACCCGTGCCTTGTGATGAAAATTCTTCGCCTTCGACAGCGCGATCATCAAATCCTGACCGATGACCTCGGTCGGCTCCGCCGTACGCACGGTGGGCTTGGGTTCCGTACGGTCGCCGGTCGAGCACGCCGTGAGAATCGTCACGACGAGTAGTAGGGTCCAGTGCTTCATGGCTTCCTCCCGCGTGCGAGGGTTCGCTCGCGATAGCCGTCCAGTCGGTCGGCAAAGATCGTATCGATCCGGGTCGACGCATCGCCGACTCGTTCGCGCGCGATCGGTCCGATCAACGGATCAGCCGGACGCGACTTCCACTGCAGCGGCACCTGTGCGGTCTCGGTGACCGGCGCCGGTGCGGGCGCGCGCAAGAAGAACAGCAAGATCGCAGCAGCTGCGACGAGCGCGCTGATCCCGGCGACAGCCCACGGCGCCCACCGGCGACGCGCGCGTGCCGACGTGATCGGCGTGACCGAGCCGCTCGTCGCTGCGGTCGGGCCACCGACGGCCTGGCGAAGTGCATCCTCGACGATCGATCGACGCTTCCCCGCACCGAGCTCGGCGTTGCCGTGCGCAGCGCGAATGACGGTAGCGACCTCGAGCAGCGCTCGATCCTCGGTGGACATCGCCGCCGGCATACGGCCCGCGAGCGTCTTGTCGACGAGATCGCCGAACGTCTTCGCATGCGTGCGCTCTGGGCCCGTGGCGGCGGCGTCGGGTTCGGGCACCGGGCCGGTCAGGATGTCGTTGTTGTCATCAGTCGCCATCGGAGTCTCCTGCAGAGGCCTCGCCGTCACGCACACCAAACTGCTTGCGAAATGCGCGCACGGCGCGAAACAGAAGCACGTCGAACGTACCGACGGTGATGCCGAGCTGCTTCGCGCAATCCTCGCGTGGCAGCTCCTGGATCAAGCGTAGCTCGATCGCCGTGCGATACCGATCGGCAATTCGCAGCATGGACTCGTCGATGCGCGCGCGATGGGCGGCGCGCTCCTGGTCGGCCATCAGCTGTGCGTCGGCCAGGGTAGCCGGATCGGTCTCGACCGGCATCTCGTGCACCATGGCATCGGCGAGCCGGCGGGAGCGCTTCGCCTGACGGTGTACGTCGTAGACCTTGTTGATCGCGATCTGGCGCATCCACGGATAGATCGACTTGCCGTGCCAGGTGAACCGCTTGATCTTCTCGACCGTGGTCGCGAGCGTGTCGCGCAGGACCTCTTCGGCCGAGACCGCATCGCC
>JAYVWH010000658.1:0-3638 GCA_043786265.1 Kofleriaceae bacterium
ACCCTCGCGCACGGCGACCATGCTCGCGCCGCTCCCAAGGTGAGCAAACACGGCTCGGTTCAGCTGTCGCGGTTCGAGCATCGCCGCGATGTGCTCGTACGACAGCCCGTGAAACCCGTAGCGCCGTACCCCGGCGTCGTAGAGCCCCGCTGGCAGCGCGAACCGCCGGGCGACCTCGGGCAACGTGCGATGGAACGCCGTATCGAAGCACACCACCTGCGGCAGGTCGCCATAGCGGGCCCGTACCGCTTCGATCGCGCGTAGCTCCGCTGGAAGGTGTAACGGTGCGAACGGGACGTTCTGTTCGAGGGCTGCAAGCAACGCGTCATCGACGAGCTGAGGCTCCAGATGCGCGGGACCGCCGTGAACCAGGCGATGCCCGATGGCACTCGGCACACTGATGCCGCCCAGAGCGAGCTCGGCGAACATCGCGGCCACGGCAGTGTTGTGGTCGGGCACCTCGCTCGACCCGACCCGCTCGATCGCGCCGCGCGCGACCTCGACCTCGACATCGTCGTCGAACATCGCGTATTTCAGCGACGACGATCCGCAGTTCACGGCGAGGATCAACTCGCGCTCCACGTCCAGTCGCGGATCTCCGGCATGTCGTCGAAGTGCTCGAGGATGTATGCCTTGTGCCTCGCAAGCACCTCCTGGCAGGCGGCCGTGAGCTTCGCTGCCTCGGGGAGGGGCCGCCGGGCGCGGCGAATCGCATCCCTCGCGATGTGATACCGGCTCGTTTCGTTCAGGACGACCATGTCGAACGGCGTGGTCGTGGTGCCCTCTTCCTTGTAACCACGGACATGAAAGCGCTGTGGATTCGGCCGCGCGTGTAGGAGCTCATGAATCCCCCCCGCGTAGCCATGAAACGAGAACATGACGTCCGTGTCGCGCGTGAAGAGCTGCACGAACGCATCCTCGCTCATTCCATGCGGATGCTCGCGCGGCGAAAACAATGTCATCAGATCGACGACGTTGACGACGCGGACTCGCAGTAATGGCGCGTTCTCGCGCAGCCACGAAGCGGCGGCGAGCGTCTCGAGCGTTGGCACGTCGCCGGCGCATGCCAGGATGACGTCCAGCTCGCCGCCGTGCTCGTTGCCGGCCCACTTCCAGATCGACGCTCCGCGCGCGCAATGCTCGCGGGCGGACGCCACGTCCAACCACTGCAGTTGCGGCTGCTTGTCGATGATGATCAAATTTACGTAGTTCACGCTGCGCAGACAGTGGTCCGCCACTGACAACAAGCAGTTCCCGTCGGGAGGAAGGTAGACGCGCGCGACGCTTCCCCGCTTCGACGTGATGGTGTTCATGAAGCCGGGCCCTTGATGGCTGAAGCCGTTATGATCGTTCCGCCAGCAGGTAGACGTGAGCAGGTAGTTGAGTGATGGCACCGGTGCACGCCACGGTAGCGCCTCCGTCATCTGGATCCACTTCGCGTGTTGCGTTGCCATCGACGCCACGATCAGCGCGAACGCCTCGTACGTCGCAAACACGCCGTGCCGACCGGTGAGGAGATAGCCCTCCAGCCAGCCCTGGCAGTTATGCTCGCTCAAGACCTCCATCACCCGTCCCTCGGCCGATACGTGATCATCGATCGCGATCGTGGGTTCCTGGAAGCACCGCGATTCAACCTCGAACACCGCGCCGAGCCGATTGGAGTTTGTCTCGTCCGGACAGAACAGGCGAAAGCTCGTCGGATTGTGGACGTATGCGTCACGCAGCATCGCCCCAAACGGTCGGGTCGATTCAGCGCGAACCACGCCTGGCTGAGGAACCTCGATCGCGTACGACTCGAACGGCAGCAGGTCGAGCTTGCGGCTGAGCACGCCCCCGTTGGCGCGGGGATTCGCGCCCATGCGACGTGCCCCGATGGGCGCCAGGTGCTTGAGCTCCGCGACGAGCTCGCCGTGCTCGTCGAACAGATGCTCGGGGTGATAGCTGCGCAGCCAGGCGTCGAGAGCGGCGAGCTGGGTCGGGTCCGTTCGGACGTTCGCGAGGGGGACCTGGTGCGATCGAAACGTGCCTTCGACGGGAAGCCCATTGACGGTCTTGGGCCCCGTCCAGCCCTTCGGCGTCCGTAACACGATCGCGGGCCAGCGAGGCGTACCCCGTTGACCTTGGTTGCGTGCCGCATCCTGGATCGCCTTGATCTTCTGGACGCAGGTCTCCAGCGTCGCCGCGATCGCCCGATGCACGATAGGCGGATCGTCACCAGCTACGAAGTGCACGTCGTAGCCGTGGCCCTCGAGCTGCTTTCTGATCGAATCGTCATCGGCGCGACCGAGCACGGTCGGTCCGGCGATCTTGTACCCGTTGAGATGAAGAATCGGCAAGACCGCACCGTCTCGCGAAGCATTGAGGAAGCGAATTCCCTTCCAGGATCCCTCGAGCGGCGAGGTCTCCGCTTCGCCATCGCCGACGACGGCCACGGCAATCAAATCTGGCAGATCGAACACGGCACCGAACGCGTGACTGAGCACGTAGCCAAGCTCGCCGCCTTCGTGGATCGATCCAGGCGTCGTCGGACCGACGTGGCTCGGAACGCCACCCGGTGTGGAGAACTGACGAAACAGCCGCGTGATCCCGCGTTCGTTCTGCGTCACCTCGGGATAGAACTCGGAGTACGTGCCCTCGAGGTACACGTTCGCGAGCATCGCCGGCCCCCCGTGTCCGGGACCGGCCAGGTAGATCACATCGAGATCGTATTGTCGAATGACGCGATTGAGATGAACGTACACGAGACTCAACCCCGGTGACGTTCCCCAGTGGCCAAGTAGGCGCGGCTTCACGTCCTCGACGCGGAGCGGCTCACGCATGAGCGCGTTCGAGCGCAGATATATCTGACCGACGGTCAGATAATTCGCGGCGCGCCAGTACGCGTCGATGGCGTAGAGCTCTTGATCGGTCATCGTGCTGCTTTGAATCGTATCCCCAGACTTTAACGGAGGGACGTTCACAAGGATCAACGGGCACTTCGTGAACCCGGACGTTGGTGGGCGTGGCGTGTGCCCTGCATGCCTTGAAGACCAGAGGAACGATCGATGGACACGAACAACAAGAAGGCGAGAAAGATGGCCGGGGCGCAGCCAAGCCGCCGGATCGCGGGGGATCAGTGAAGTCGACCGGCAGCGCATCGAACAGCGCGTAGTTCGATCCCGTGACGATCGGCGCACGGGTCGACCGGCGATCGCTCGTTCGAGGCGCGTATCCGCGAGCACGTCGCGTCGTGACACAGGCGCTCGTAGCTGTCGGCGCGCGCCGGCCGCACGCGCATGCCACCCGTACGTTTGCTCGCCACGGACGGCCATCTTCGTCGCGCCGCATCGCCGACGTGCGAGTTGTGCGCGCAAACCATGCGCGTTTCCGGCACTCGATGCACCTTCTCAGGTGGTCTCAAGCTTGCTCCTGCACCGACCATGCTCGTACCGCACGTCGAGACCCCGCGAGCCCGACCCGGCGCGGATGACCGTCCTGACCGGCTCTTCCACGACGAAGGCTACGGCTACGACCTGTTCGGCCTGCATCCGCCGACCGCCGTGCGCACCCTCCGTGCCGTGATGCCGTGGTATCGGCGTTACTTTCGCGTCGAGTCACGCGGCGTCGAGAACGTTCCCTCGCACGGCGGGGGAATCCTC
>JAYVWH010000659.1:0-10820 GCA_043786265.1 Kofleriaceae bacterium
GGCGGAGCGACCGGAGGAGGCGTGGGCGCGACGACCGGCGGTTTCTCGACCGGCGGCTTCTCATTCGTCTTCCTCTCGACCGGCTTCCTCTCGACTGGCGACTTACCCGCGGGCTTCTTGTCCGTGGGCTTCTCGACGGCCTTCCCGGCCGGCATGTCCGCGGGCTTCTCGGTGGTCTTATCGACGACCGGGGTCTCGGCCGGCTTGTCCTCGACCGCCGCGACCCGAGCCGCATCTTCGGTAACGCTCGCGTCGACCACTGCGGCAACCGACGTGGACGGCGGCGGCGCGGACGGCGGCACCGCGGACGGCGGCACCGCGGACGGCGGCGTCGTTGCCGCGACCGCTGGCGCGGACGATGTTGACGGCGTCCGGAGGAACTGGAAGGCAGCGACACCGGCGCCCGCCGCGAGCACGACGCCAAGGGCGATCGGCACCGCGCGACTCTTGCGCCGGGAAACATCCGCACTCGACGCAGCAGCGCCGAGCGTCGTGTTCGCAGCCCCGCTAGTGGGAGGGACCGCGGCGCTCGAAGACTGCACGGAGTACCCGGACATCGCGGGCGCGCCGGTCATCGCCGATGCCTGTGCGGACAGCGATGCCGAGTGCGCCGGTATTGCCGCCGAGTACGCGGATGACGGCGCGGCGCCGTCGAGGCTCGTGAACACCGAGCCAATCTCGCGCATCGATGCGGGCCGGTCCTCGGGGGCCTTGGACAGCAAGCGCGCGACCAGGTCGTCGAGCTGCGGCGGCACCGGCACGGTCTCGCTTACCCGCGGCGCCGGCGTGGTCAGGTGATGCGAACACAACGCCCCGATCGACTCGCCGCCAAACGGCGGGCGTCCAGTCAGCATCTCGAACACTACGCAACCGAGCGAGTACGCATCCGCGCGCCAATCGACTTTTGCGGAGCTCATCCACTGCTCGGGCGACATGTAGAGCGGCGTACCCATCGAGCTCGCCGAGGTCGACGTCATTCCGACGCCCGCACCGGTCAGCTTCGCGATACCGAAGTCGAGGATCTTCACGCGCTCGCCGCGCGGCAGCTCCGCGTCGGGGACGAGGAAGATGTTGTCGGGCTTGAGATCACGATGCGTGATGCCGGCCTTGTTCACCGCGTCGAGCACGCTCGAGATCTGGCGACCGACATCGGCGATCTCCGGGATCGTCATCCGGCCACGCTTGATGCGCGACGACAGCGTCTCACCGTCGAGAAACTCCATCACGAGGTAGGCGCGGCCGGTCGTCCCGTGGAAGCCGACATCGAAGATCTTCACGATGCCGGAGTGCTGGATCTTCGAGACCGCGATCGCCTCGTTGAAGAAGCGCTGCACGATGTCGTGGTTCTCGGAGATCTTCCCGAGCAACATCTTGATCGCGACCTTGGTGCGAATCTGCTGCTGTTCGGCGAAGAACACCTCGCCCATCCCGCCTTCACCGACGCGAGAGACGATGCGGAAGTTACCAATGAGCTCCCCGATCAAGCGCCAATTCTGACACGGCGACGGCCGGATTGGTTGTGCCGCCGGTACGCGACGGTTCGGTGGTAGAGCTGTGCGATGAAGCTGCATGTCATCGCTGCCTGGCTCCTCGTGGTCGGGTGCGCTTCCAAGCACGAGCCAGGCGCCGGTAGCGCGGGAAGCGCCGAGGCTGCGCGGCCGCCGGTGACCGACCCGCTCGGGTTCTGCGACCGGGCGCGGATCATGATGGCGCGGCGCCGGGTGTGCTTCCCCGAGGACACATCGCTCAAGATGGGTCTCGACGAGATCGCTGACCTCGAGGGCAAGGCACCCGCGGCCGCAGGACCGAGACGCAGAGTCGCGGCCAAGTGCGCCGTGATGCTCGACGGCATGATGCGATCGCAGCAGCCGCCGAACTGCCCGCTCGACGTCACCGACGAGGAGCGCGCGGAGCTCTCGACGTTCCTCGCCGGCTGGTACGGCGAACGCACGCCAGCGCCAAAGACTGGCGACGCCGCGCTCGACGCGTTGCTCGTCGCCCTGGCGGCGCAGCGAGATGTTGCGTGTGCCTGCAAGGACCTTGGATGCGCGCGCAAAGCCATCGCCGCCCTCGAGGCGCTCGCGACACCGCCCGCGAATGCGCCGCCGGCCGCTCACGACGCCGCAGCAGCGATGACCGACGAGGTCGCGCGGTGCAAGCAGCACCTCCTCTACGGCCCGCCAGCTCCGTGACCCACCGCGTCCCGGTGGCGCGCACGAATTGCACACTCGCACGGACGCTCCGCTCACTTGCGCGAATCGGACCTAGCGTCGACGATGGGGCCCGTGCCGCTTCATTGGGACAACTTTCGATTTGCGCTCGCGCTCAAGCGCGGCGAATCCCTCGGCGGCGCAGCGAAGATTCTCGCGTGCGAGCCAACGGCCGTCAGCGACGGGCTCACCGCGCTCGAGACGGAGCTCGGTGTCGCTCTTGTGATCCGTGCGCCCGACGGGTTTGCGCTCAACGACGCCGGCAAGCGTGCGGCAGAGATCGCCGAGACGTTCGACCGCGGAGTCGAGGAGCTCACGCGCTTGGCTCGCGATGCGGGCAGCGAGCCCGAAGGCGTCGTCAAGCTCGCGAGCACCGACGGCACGGCGATGTTCCTGATGGGCGGTCTCGCTCCGTTGCGCAAGCAGTACCCCAAGCTCACCGTCGAGCTGCTGGTCGCCAACATCACGCACGATCTACTACGCGGCGAGGCCGACCTCGCGCTGCGGATGTTTCGCGATCCGAATCCCGAGCTGATCTCCGAGAAGGTTGGCGACCTCGGCTGGTCGGTGTTCGCGTCGCGTGTGTACCTCGCGCGCGCCCCGTTCAAGACCGACGTCCCACTCGTGGAGTCGATCGTTGGTCACCCCATGCTCGGGTTCGCCGCCGAGACAGCGCGCTCCCCGGGCGGCCGATGGGTCACTGCCAATGCACGCCCACAAGACATCACGAAGCGCACGGGCAACATGACCTCCGTGATCAATGGGGCGAAGAACGGCCTCGGGCTCGCGGTGCTGCCGTCTCTGATGGTGCGCGACGTCCCCGAGCTCGTGCGTGTGACGCCGGAAGTCGTTGCGAACAGCGAAGCGTTCATCGTGTTGCCTCGCACGCAGGAGCACAACAAGCGGCTGCGCCTCGTGATCGATGTGGTGGCTACTCTGTTTGCTAGCGAAGCCGGCTAGGTCGCCGCGCGACGAGTGCGATGACCGACGATCGCGACGATCGTCGTGGTTGTCGCCACACCGATGCAGCCGAGGATCGCAGCGACGAGCGGGCCGCCGGCGAGCCCGAAACTCTCGATCGCCGCCGCCCCGATGAACGCAGACGCGACCATTGCACCGGCAACCAGGAGCTCGTCGAACGCGGCGAGGCGACCGAGCACCTCGAGCTCGGAGTGGCGTTGCAACGCGGTGTGCGACAGCACCCAGTTCGAGCCGACCCCGATCCCCCACAGCAACACGGCGACCGACAGGCCCAGCGGCGAGCGCGTGATCGCGAGACACGGCAGCGCAGCCAGCGTTGTCACGACCGAGATCGCCTGAAGACGCGGCTCGGGGATCCGGCGCACGAGGCGCGATGCGAGCACGGGGCCGATGCCAGTGCCAGCACCACGGATCGCCTGCAGCAAGCCGAAGCTGAGGGCAGCAGCACCGAACGGCGCGGCGTCGGCAGCGATCAAGTTGAGCGAGACCCAACCGGCGCCACCGGCGAATGCGAGCGGCGCCTTGCCGAGCACGGCGACCAGGAGCGCAGGTTTCGCGGCCGCCGCTCGCAGCGCGACGAGCGTATCGCGCGGCGTCTCGCGCACGACCTGTAGCAAGCTGCGCCGCGAGCCGCTCACCGCCATCGCGGGCAATGTCCCGTGCAGCATCGCGGCGCCTGCGAACGATGCGGCGTCGAGACCGAGCGCGAGAGCAGGACCGAGCATCGCCGCGACGCCCCCGAGCGCCATTCCGACGACGAACGAGATGCTCCACGTCGCGGCAAGGAGAGCGTTCGCGGGCATCAGGTCGTCTGTGTCGACGAGATAGCGGATCGCCGCAGCCTCACCGGGAATCACGAGGGCCGTGATCGCGCTGCGCACGAGCAGGAGGGCCGCAATCAGATACGGCTGTCTCGAGAGCGCTGCTACTACCATCGCGACCGTAACGACCGCGGCCGCGGCGTCGGCGGCGACGAGCACGCGGCGGCGGTCGAAGCTGTCGACGATCGCACCTGCCACCGGCGCGAGCAGGGCACCCGGCAGCGCGTGCGCCGCGAAGACGAGAGCAAGTGCGAACGCACCACCACCGCCGGCTACGGCGAGCGTCGCAACCGCAACGAGACTCAGCCAGTCTCCAACGAGCGACACAGCGCCTGCCGCCCACAGGCGTCGAAACGCCCGGTTGCGCAGGAACGGCGAGCTCATGCCGCCACCGTATCGCGCTTGCGCCACGAAGTGGCCGCACTGCTAATGGGTTGGCAAGACGCTACTATCCAGGCTCTGCAGGCCGTCATCTACAAGATCTGTCCTGCAGCGATGTGGCGGGAGGCCGAGGTCGCCGGTGCGTTCGCAGGCGCACCGGTCGATCGCGCCGACGGGTTCATCCACTTTTCCACGGCCGCGCAGGTGGTCGAGACCGCGCGCCGCCACTTCGCGGGCCAACCCGACCTCGTGCTAATCGCGGTCGACGCCGGTGTGCTGGGCGACGCGCTGCGCTGGGAAGTATCCCGCGGCGGCGCACTGTTCCCGCACCTCCACGCTCCGCTGCCCGTCGCGGCTGCGCTGTCCGTGGTTGCATTGCCACTCGATCCCGACGGGGTGCACGTTTTTCCAGCGCTCTAACCCCAGAGTTCGGCTGTGTTGATCCTGCGTAGGCGTAAGCGTGCGTAAGCGTACGCCTACGCCTACGGTATCAACACAAGCGATCCCTGGGGCTAGGTCTGCAACCGGGCGATTGGCAACGCCATCGCACGGGCGATCAGGCGCGGCGTCGCTGAGACCCAGCCGACGAGCCGGGCGCCGCGAGCCGCGTAGAAAAACTCGCCATGCGCCGTGACGTCGACATCGGATGCGCCGAGAAGCGTCTGCAGCCGCCACGCGCTGACCAGACCGATGATCGCCATCAGCGCGGGCGTAACGCTCAGTGCGAGGCGAATGTCCAGCGCGACCGGGAGAGTGACGACCGCGAAGGCCGCGCCAATGCACGCCGCTACGAAGGCGAGCGCGCGTCCCCGTTGGCGGCGCGCAACGGCGACGAGCAGCGCGCGCTCCGCCGCGACCTTGCGCCGGCTCGTGGCAAACGTGCGGCGAGCTGCGGTCGCGCGGGTGATGGCGAACACCAGGCTGCACATGCCCATGAATGCGAACGCGACGGCGGCGCCGAGAGCGTCGTTCGTCGGCGCACTCGCGCTGAGGGGATCCGTGGTGAACGCTGCGGCAGGACAGAGGATCGCGAGACTTCCGATCATCGTGATCTGATCGTACCCGGCGAATGCCGCGATGGATCCGAAATCGTCACGCAAGAAACGCGGCGACGCGGTCGGCGACCCCGGCCGGTTCCTCGACGTGCAGGAAGTGGCCGACACCGTGGAGCAACTCTCGCTCGTAGGTCGGGCCGAACCGGCGTCGGTCGTCGATGGTGGGCGGGAGCACACAGCCATCGTCGGACCCGTGGAGTGCGAGCAGTGGGCTCGTCACCATCACCTCGCCCACGGTGGACAGCAGGCGCCGCGCATGCCGGCGGGCCTCCCGGTAGTACTCCAGTGGTGCGGGCATGCTCTGACCGAGCATCGCGTGCAGTGCGATCCGCTCGGCTTCGGGTAGCCGGTATTTCGGTGACCACGCGCGCCACAGCCGGTCGATCAAGGCGAAGTCGTCACGCTTCACGATGTGGCCACTACCCGGCAGCTGGAACAGCGCCATGTACCAGCTCGCGCGCAGCTGCGCCGGTGTGGCCAGCTGGCGAACGAACGTTCGCGGATGCGGCATCGCCAGCGTGACCGCCCGACGAATCTTCTGCGGAGCGAGTGCGCACAGCAGATACGTAAGCACACCGCCCCAGTCATGACCGACGAGATCGATCGGCTTGTCAGGCGACCACTGGTCGATCAGCGCGACGATGTCGTCGGTGAGCGTGAGCAGATCGTACGGCCCCTTCCGCGGCGACGGCGCATAGCCGCGCAGCCACGGCGCGAGCACGTGATGTCCCCGTGCCTCGAGCTCGGCGAAGAAAGCGTGTGAGGTCGGCGGCTGGTCCGGGAATCCGTGGAGAAACACCAGGCGGCGGTCGCCCTGCCCTTCCAGCGCATGAAACGTCCCGGCAGGAAGGTCGAACTGCACCCTTTGCACGGCGGTAGACTACGACACATGCGTCGCTTCGCGCTCCTGCTCGCGTCGTTGCTTGCGTGCAGCAGTCCGGCAACCGTGCGTCCCGCGGGGCCGGTGGCAACCGCGACCTCGGGAGACGCGAGCACGCCGCGCGCCGATGCCGAGATCACGCGACCCGTCCCGCCCGTCGCCGCGCGCATCCCTCACGATGTCGTGTCGCTGAACGGCACGCGTGACGATCCGTACTACTGGCTTCGCGACGACACGCGGTCGCAGGCAGCCGTGCTCGACTACCTGCATGCCGAGGATGCGTACGCCTCGGCGATGCTCGGTCCCGCGCAGGGACTCGAGGACACGCTCGTGCGTGAGACCGGCGGTCGCGTCGACGAGAATGAGACCACCGCACCTACTCTCGAGGACGGCTACTGGTACTACGCGAAGTACGCGCCCGGGCAGCAGCACGCGATCTACGTGCGCCGCAAGGGTGCGATGACCGCGCCCGAGGAGGTCCTGCTCGACGGCAACGCACTCGCTAGCGGCCATCCCTTCTTCGCGATCGGAGATCTCGAAGTGAGCCACGACGGGAACACCCTCGCGTGGACCGACGACCTCGTCGGCCGCAACCAGTTCACACTCCACGTGAAGCGGCTCGACACGGGTGCTGCGCTGACCGATACCGCGACGAACGTGGCTCCAACCCTGGTGTGGGCCAACGACAACAGCACGCTGCTCTACGTCGGCAAGAATCCGATCACGCTGCGCGAAGACCGCGTGTTGCGGCACACCGTCGGCGGGACGCACGACGACCTCGTCTATTTCGAGCGCGATAGCGCGTACTACGTCGATGTCGCGCTCACCAAGTCGCGAGCGTACGTGGAGATCAGGCTCGACGCGACCACCGAGTCCGAGACTCGTCTCGTCGATGCGAACAAGCCGGCGTCGGCACCGCGCGTATTCATCCCGCGCCACGCGGATCACATCTACCAGCTCGAGCACGTCGGGGGCCGGTTCATCGTGCGCACGAACGAGCACGCCGAGAACTTCCGCATCGTCGAGGTGCCGGCCGGGAAGCCGGCGAACCGGCACGGGTGGAAGGAGCTGCTGCCGCATCGCACCGACGCGCTCGTCGAGAGCTTCGTCGCCTACAAAGGATTCATTGCCGCGGGCGTGCGCACCGACGGGCTCGCGCGGATTCAGCTACTGGATCCCAAGCATCCGACCAAGACCCAGCGCTATCTCGAAGGAGCGGACGCCGCATTCGCGATGACGCTCGTCGACACCGAGGACGCTGGCAGCCCGCGCGTACGCTACGAGTACGAATCGTTGATCGCTCCGACGGCGACGTACGAGCTCGAAGTCGCGACCGGCACCCGTACTCTCGTCCATCAGGAACCCGCGCCGTCGTACGACGCTACCCAGTACACCACCGCTTATTTGCGTACGACCACGAAGGACGGCGTGCAGGTCCCGATCTCCGTCGCGTATCGCAAGGACACCAAGCTCGACGGGACCGCGCCACTGCTGATCACCGGCTACGGCGCCTACGGTGAATCGCTCGATCCGCACTTCGAGCGCACGCGGGTGAGCTTGCTCGATCGCGGGTTCGTCTATGCGGTCGCTCACGTGCGCGGCGGCGAGGAGCTCGGTGATGCGTGGTACGAGGCCGGGCGCGGGCAAAACAAAGTCCGCACGTTCACCGATTTCATCGCGGTCACCGAGGCGCTTGTCTCCACGAAGTACGCTGCCCCCGGAAAGATCTTCGCCGAGGGCGCCAGTGCGGGCGGGCTCCTGATGGCAGCGATCGCGAACATGCGTCCCGATCTCTATCGTGGCCTCGTGGTGTGGGTCCCGTTCGTCGACATTGTCACTACGATGCTCGATCCGAGAATTCCACTCGTCACCAACGAGTACGACGAATGGGGCGACCCGAACGACAAGGTGGCGTACGACAACATGCTCGCGTACTCGCCGTACGACAACATCAAGGCGCAGGCGTATCCCGCGCTCTACGTGCGCACAGGCCTGTACGACAGCCAGGTCCAGTACTATGAGCCGACCAAGTGGGTTGCCAAGCTGCGCGCGACGAAGACCGACGACAACTTGCTTTTGTTCGAGACGGATTGGACCGCGGGGCACGCTGGCAAGTCGGGCCGGTACGATGCCATCCGCGAACAGGCGCGTGCCTACGCGTTCATCCTCTACGTGCTCGGCGGCGCCGTCGCGCGCTGAGCAGCACCGCGAGAGCGAGCCACGCAGAACCCAACGGCGCGGCACCACGTGCACCGCAACCCGCGCAGCCCCCTCCGACAGTAAAGTTCACCTTGCACGTCGCCGCATCGCACAGCGCGCCTCCGTCGCACTCCTCGTCAGCCGCGACATTGACGTAGCCGTCACCGCACGCGGTCGGCGTGCAGTTTGCGTTACACGCTGCGGACTCCGCTCCCTCGTCGCACAGCTCTCCCGCTGCCGCGTTCCAATAGCCGTCACCGCAAACGGGCGTGGTGCACAACATGCCGTTGCACGTGTCTGAATTGACACCGCCGGACTCGCACTCCTCATCTGCGGTCTGATTCCAGTAGCCGTCACCGCACACTGACGGCAGACATGTGCCGCCGTTGCATGTGAGGGTGTCCGTGCCGTCGCAAGCTTCGCCTACGTCGACATTGCCGTTGCCACATGATTTCGGAACACCGCACGGGACGGCGATCGTGCCGTAGTACCGCCGCACGTCGATCGTCTCGGTGCCGCCTGCCGCGAGCGTGAAGTGCCACTCCATCCCCATGGTCGCATCGGCGAGTAACGTGCCGCTGTCGCCCTCAGCGTTGTAACCAGCACCGGTGGCGTAGTTGCGCCAGCTCGGCGGCATCCCGTGCTGCAGCCAGATGTATTGCATGTTGTCGGCGGCCGAGAGCGGCTGGAACGGTGTACTGCCCATCGGCGGAACGTTGTCCTTCTTGCCGCCGTAGTAATAGGGCGGCGCCGTCACCGTCGTGCCCGGTCCCGAGGCCAGCGCGACTGCGACCGTCGAGCTATTTGGATTGTGGACGTAGACCGCGCACTGGCCCGCGACGACACCGACGACATCATTTGCATAGCCGTTCGATGGACCGCTCTCGTAGTAGAGGTCGGGCTCCCACGCGGCGTGAAACACGAGATCGACGGCGCCGGGTCCGGCGTTGCGAAACCTGTAGACCTGCGAGAACACCGATGTCGCGTTCGCGACGTTCGTCGTGATCTTTTGCACGAGGTCGATGTGAATCGCGAGCCCGGTTGCCGTGACGTCGAACCCGCTGGTCGCGGTGTTGCCGCTTCCGGTGATTCCCGTCGAGATCGTGCGCGCCAGGTTCGCATGCATCCCCAAGAGGCCGTCCTCGTTCGGCGGCGCCTCGAGGAAGCCCGCCCAGAGGTTGTATTCGCTGAACAAGATCGAGCTGGTCCCCGTCCCGTTCGTGACGAACATGAACGCACCGGCGAGGTACGTCGGAAAGCTCTCGGCAACGCCCGGTGGCTTGAACGAATCGTCCACGCTGTTCGGGAACGCGCGCCCCCACGATCCGTAATCGTCGACGGGAATCACGAGATGGCCGTCGGTGCCGATCGGGAGACCGTCGTCGAGCGTGAATCGCCCCGCAGCGTGGGCGTGAGACGCCACTGCTATAAGTGCGAACGCGCCCACAGCGCGCACGACCCGCGAAAACCCCACGCCGCGAGTATAGGCAACACCATGGTGGTACGATAGTTCGCGATGCTGCCAAGGGGTTGGGCAGCGCTGGTTGTCGTGGCAGTTCTCGCGACGTCAGCGCGTGCACAGGTCAGCGACGAGGTCGGAATCGAGCGCTATCGCGCTGCGATCGACCGCAATGGGCTCGCCGATGTGGAGTGGGCCGATGTTCCTGCACATCTGCACTGGGATGCAGGACTCCTCGTTGGGTTCGCCCATGCGCCGCTCGTGATCTACGACCGCGAGATGACTGCCGGCGACGCGCTCGTCGAGCGAAGGTTGTCGACGACGCTGTCGGGTGCGATCGGCCTCTACGACCACATCGAGATTGGTGTGTCGGCCGACATCGTCGCTTACCAGAGCGGTGTCGACGGGAGCGCCAGCCCGACGATGAAGTCGCTCCCCGCCGGTGGCCTTGGTGACCTGCACCTCCTCGCCAAGGCCAAGCTGTCGGGCAATGCACACTATCAAGTCGCCTTGCTGGCGACCCTGTCCGTACCCGGCGGTGGGGCACGCGGATTTCTGCGCGAAGCCGGCGTGACGTTTGCGCCCGCGCTCGCCATCTCAGCCACGCAAGGTCCGATCCGCGGTGCGGTCAACGTCGGCTATCTCCTGCGTCCTGCCGTCGATACCGCCGGGCTCCATAGCGACGACGAAGGCTTTGCGCGCGCTGCGCTTGGCTACACGCTCGGTGAGATCCGCGCACCTGCGGCAGAGCTGTTTACCGCCCTGTCGGCGGCATCGCCGCTCACGGGTGCCGAGCGCAACCAAGTCGCGATCGAGATGTTCGCGGGAGCTTCG
>JAYVWH010000660.1:0-1865 GCA_043786265.1 Kofleriaceae bacterium
CGCCACGAGCGTGTGGCTGACCGGCAGCTTCGTGGCGTGGGCACCAGATACGGCGGGGGGCGCGATCGCGTTCACGCAGGGAGTCGACGGCGGCTGGACGGGTTCGTACGCGTTTGGTGCCGGCACGCATCAGTACAAGTTCATCGTCGACGGCAGCAACTGGATCCTTGATCCGACGAACCAGAACACCGCCGGCGACGGCATGGGTAACACCAACAGCGTCTACACCTGCGTGCCGTAGGTCACTCACCGTGGCCTGACGCTGCACTTCACGACCCCTGGCGTAGGATGGTGTAATGCGCTGGACCTTGTTGCTCGTTGCACTCGTTGCGTGCGATTCCGTCGCCGGTGGTGGCGGGGGCGGCGATGACACCGCGGTCGATGCACGCGGTAGCGGCAGCAACGGTGGCGGCGGCGGCACCGACGTGTTCGCGGCGACCACCACCAAGGTCGTGGTCGAGATCGATTACGAGATGGGGAACGAGCCGTACACCGGGACGACGATCGGGTTTGGCGCGACCTGGGATCCAACGCTGACGAACATCGATCGTCTGTTCGCGGGCAAGAGGACGCTGACGATTCCGACGATCCTGAGCCAGATGGAGAACGTCGGCACGATCGCCGATGAGGAGCTCACGCTCGCCGATATCGCGCAGCTCGCCAATGCCCATCGCGCGCAGCACGACACCGCCGACACCAAGACCTACTGGGTCATCTTCGTCAGCGGCCATTATACAGACGCTAACGGCCCGAATAACGCGGTGCTCGGGATCTCGATCGGCGACACGATCACGATGTTCAAGGACGTGATAAAGTCGACCGGCGACCTCGGCAACCCGAACACCGTGCGCTACGTCGAACAATCGACGCTGGTGCATGAGCTGGCTCACTCGATCGGGCTGGTCGATAACGGCGTGCCGATGCTCGTCGATCACAAGGACCAGGCCCACGGTGCGCACTGCACGAACCCCGACTGCGTCGAGTACTGGCTCAACGAAGGCGCCAGCGATGCGCGCGACTTCGCGCTGCGGCGTCTGCTCACCAACAACACGATCCTGTTCGATAACGGCTGCCTCGCCGACGTCGACGCGCTGACCGGCGGACCTTAGTCAGGCCGCCGCAGGCGCGGCGAACTGCGCGTGGTAGAGGCGGTGATACGCACCGCCGGCTGCAAGAAGTCGTTCGTGCGTGCCGGTCTCCACGATCGTGCCGTTGTCCATGACGAGGATGAGATCCGCGTCGCGGATCGTCGACAGACGGTGCGCGATGACGAAGCTCGTGCGGCGCTCGCGCAGAGACGCCATCGCGCGCTGGACGAGGATCTCGGTGCGCGTGTCGACCGACGAGGTCGCCTCGTCGAGGATCAGGATCGCCGGATCGGCGAGGAATGCGCGCGCGATCGTGATCAGCTGCTTCTCGCCGGTCGACAGATTCGAGCTCTCCTCGTCGATCAGCGTGTCGTACCCGGCGGGGAGTGCACGCACGAACCGATCGACAAACGTCGCCTTGGCGGCGCTCAAGATGTCGTCCTGGGTCGCGCTGGGATTGCCGTACTTGATGTTCGCGCCGATCGTGCCGCCGAACAGCCACGTATCTTGTAGAACCATGCCGAGCTTGGCGCGCATGTCCCGGCGTGGGACCGCGGCGATATCGGTGCCATCGACGAGGATCCTGCCACCGGCGAGGTCGTAGAACCGCATGAGGAGGTTCACGAGCGTGGTCTTGCCGGCGCCGGTCGGGCCGACGATCGCCACGGTCTGGCCGGGCTTGGCCACCAGCGACAGATGCTCGATCAGCGCGACGTCGGGCTTGTAGCGGAACGACACGTCATCGAACTGGACCTCGCCCCGCGACGGAGCGGGCAG
>JAYVWH010000661.1:0-3568 GCA_043786265.1 Kofleriaceae bacterium
TGACGGCCGGATTGAAGTGGCCACCAGAGATGTGACCGACGGTGTACGCCATCGTCAGGACCGTGAGCCCGAACGCCATCGCGATGCCGTGCAGACCGATGCCCTTGCCGGCGAACATCGCCGCGCCGCAACCACCGAACACGAGCCAGAACGTACCGAGCGCCTCGGCCGCCAGCTTTCTCTTCATCTGGCCACGCTACTGCGAAACCGAGAGGACCTGGGTGCAGCCGAGTTAGAACTTTGGCGGCGGCTGCTTCGTGTGATCGATCCGCTTGGGCCGCTCGAGCTTCTCGCTCTCGCCACGGGCGTGCACCAGCATGCGGCGCTCGTCGCCGAACTGGATGTCGGCCTTCGCCAGCTCGACTGCTTGCACGACGCCGACCCCGAACTGGGGGTGCTGCACCTGATCGCCAATCTCGTACGTCGTCGCGACGGAGTAGGGCTTGATCTCGCGGTCCGGGGCGGCCTCGACCGTCGCCGGGCGCGGTGCCGGTGGTCGCGGGCGCTTTCCCTCGAAGGTGATCGCGCGATAGGGATATTCGGGGAACCGCTCGCCCAGGAAGTCCTCGAACTGGCTGTTATCGTCGAAGCCGTCGGCCTCGGTGTAGCTCCAGAGGCCCGCGTCGAGCGAGTCGACGTACGCGGTCAGGTAGCCATCGAAGCTCGGCGCCAGGATGTTGCGGTCATGGTCGGTGTGCCAGAAGTCGAGCACCTGGCCGAGCTCCCCGGAGAAGCTGCCACGGGGGTCCCAGCAGAGATAATCGCCGGTGCCCTTATCGAAGATCGGGATCCACGTCTTCCGCCACCAGTTCTTGGTCTTGAACGCGTTCTGCTCGAGCAGGTCGTTCATCATCTTCTGGTTGCTGACGACCTTATCGAGGGACATCAGCGAGTAGCGCCCGATGATGTCGGCAGCGGAGAACTCCGGCAGCAGCCCGTTGCGCCAGCGGTAGAGCGCGCGCATTGACGCGGGGAAGGTCACGCCGAGCTTGCGCTCGTACACCGTGATCTCGTCGTCGGTCAGGCCGGGCGCGAGACGTTCTAGCTGCTTTGGACAGTGTTTGGACAACCATTGCCCGAGTCGCTCGATGACGTCATCCATATGGCCGACACAGTATCAGCGCACGAGGTGTACGTACATCCGGAGACCCAGGGGCAAAATTTCACCGGGCTTCGAGATCCTCCGGGCGCGCACCATGGCGGAGCAGCAGGTGGTTCGCGGTGGCGGCGGCCACCGATGCAGTTGCTGCCGCGACGCGTCCTATGAGCACCACGTAGCCGTTCCGTCTGCCCGTGATTACAAGTAGTTAACGGCGAGCTCGCCGTGACGACTCGTTACCATCGCGACGAACCATTACGGGGACTTGGTCTCGCCGGTCGGTGTCGTGCCGTCCTTGAGGTTCACATCGACGGTGATGTGGATCGGCTGGATCGTCACGGGCTCGACCTTCACCAGGTGGCCACATCCGGTCAGGAGCAGGGCTGCGAGCATTGTCTTCTTCACGGGCGGCCTTTCAGTAGGTCGGCTGCAACGTCGCGCACGCCGCGAAATCCGATCGCGATGTCCAGCTCCTGGGAGTTGGTGCGACCGCGGCCGCGAGTCGAGACGCGCAGCTCGGGACCATCCCCTGGCGCGGAGAGCTCGGCAGTCAGTGTGTCGTACTTGAAGTCGGTGAGGGCCGAACCGAGCTTGCTCTGGACGGAGGCCGGATTGATCGCGGCGACCTTCTTGCGCAGGGCAGCATCGGTCACTTGCAGCGTGCCGCCGGCACGCGCGTGCAGCTGTCCCTTGCGAACCCACAGGCCGCGAGTATCGACGTGCAGCGCGATCTCACCGTCGATCACGCCGGTGCCGGTCACTCGCTTGGTCGGAGCGAGCAAGTCGACAAGCCGCACACCATTGGCGTAAAGCACGAGATCCGGCGTGCCATTCGTCGGCGCGAATCCATCGAGGCGCAGCGTGCCGCCTCCGAGGTTCGCGTGGGCGTTGCGCACGTGGATGCCTTCTGCGTCGAGGGTCGCCGGAATCTGTAGGTTCGTCAGGGCGTAGGGGCCCGCGTCGACCTTGGGAACATCGACATCGACGTGGCCGGTGACGGTGACGCCGCTGCCCCACGCAACCCGTCCCGTAGCGCGCGCAGAGAACCCCTTGGGCTCGGTGACCTCGATCGTGACGTCCAGGGCGCCGTGATCCGCGGTGATAGAACCAACGAGTGCGCCGACGTTGTCGCCGAGCGAGATCGTCGAGCCGGCGATGTGCAATGCACGAAATGGCAGTGTACCGGCGCTGATTCCGAAGTGCGGGGGATGGGCAGCGACCTGGTCGAGTGCGACGTTCGCTCCTTCGATCGCAACGTCGTGGACATCGCGCCACAGCAGCGACAGCCCGCGATCCAGGTGAACGTTGCCGAGATCGAGTCCGGGTTGGAGCTGGACGTGCTCGAGATCGAGATGATTGAGCCCGATGTTCGCGACGGCGAGGCGGGCGTCTGGGAAGCCCTTGTCGGCAAGCTTCGCGCGGACTTGCCACTCGACGAGCGCGGGCAGTGCGAGGTATCCGCATGCAACGCTCGCTGCCGTCGCTGCAACAGCGACTTTGTATCGACGACGAATCACCACAGAGATCAGACGTACAACTGAGCACAGCGTTGCATCGTCACAAGCAGTTTATGTCTGCGACAACCGCTCAGGTGACGGGGAGAAGAATCGTGAATGTCGAGCCACTGCCGGGCGTCGAGCGCACCTGGATGTCGCCGCGGTGCGCGCGCACGACCTTGTGACAGATCCGGGCAGCCCGAGATCGAGCAGGATCAGATCGAAGTCGCTGCTCGTCGCCGTCGTGATCGCGCCTGGCGCATCTGCGCGGTCGTGACCTCGTAGCCTCGCCGCCGAAACGTTGCAATGGATGGCACTTATACGATTCTATCTGGACAGTGTTATATGACAGTGTTACATCTGGGACCGTGGACGAAACGTGGACGCTGCAGGAGCTCGTCGCCGCGGCTGGGGCGCGGCTGGCGTCACTGCCGCCGCCCAAGAACGGGCAGGTCCGTGCGGTCCCCGATGACCGGACGATCCGCTACTACGCCGCGATTGGCCTCCTCGATCGGCCCGCGGCGATGCGGGCGCGGACCGCTCTGTATAGCGTTCGTCACCTCGCCCAGGTCGTCGCGATCAAGCGAATGCAGAGTACGGGCAAGAGCCTCGCCGATATCCAGGCGCTGTGGCCGTCGCTCGATGATGTGACCTTGGCGCGGATGTCGGGGGTGGCGCTGCCGGTACGCAACCGCGCGCGCAAGGAGTTCTGGAAGCGCGCGCCGGCCGCCGAGCCCGCTTCGCATCACGTCGTCGCCTCGCAAGCTCCAGCCCCCGACACCGTGGAGCTGCGGATCGAAATTGCATCCGGTGCGTTTCTGACCGTTGGCGTTGCCGACGGAATCGCGATCACATCCGCCGACGTTCGCGCACTTCGCGCGGCCGCGGCACCGCTCGTCACCGAGCTCGCACACCGCGGGCTCACTCAGGAGAAACCATGACGCCGCTACCGATGACGCTGATGACAGAGGAG
>JAYVWH010000662.1:0-2707 GCA_043786265.1 Kofleriaceae bacterium
CGAAATAAACGCTGTAGTTACAGCGTAGTGTAAATTAGTACTTGCGAGGGCGGCGCGGAATGAATATTCATTCCTGGCGATGGCGAGCACGACAAAGACCTCCAGCAAGGACGCGGCGGCAAGGGCCGGCTCTGCCGGTCCGCGCAGCCCCGCCGCAGGCGGTGCGGAGTCGATCGGCCGTCCGAGCCAGCGGGTCATCGTCACCGACAAGCGCGAGGCCATCATGACCGCGGCGCTCGAGTTGTTCGTCGAGCGCGGCTTCCACGGCACCGCGGTCCCGGAGATCGCCGACAAGGCAAGCGTCGGCGCCGGAACGATCTATCGCTACTTCGCGAACAAGGAAGCACTCGTCAATGCGCTGTACCGCGACGAGAAGCAGAAGTTCGCCGCGCGGGTCCTCGAGAACTTTCCCAAGAGCACGACCGCTCGTGAGCTGTTCCGCACGATGTGGAACCGCATGGCCGAGTTTGCCGTCGAGAATCCCAAGCCGTTCGTGTTCCTCGAGCTGCACCATCACGCCGAGTATCTCGATGCCGAGAGCCTCGCGCTGGAACAGCGGATGCTCGAGCTGTTCACCAATGTCGTCGTGTCGGCGCAGGCCCGCGGCGAGCTCAAGGACGGGCCACCTCGCCTGCTGATGGCGATCGTCATGGGCGCGTTCGTCGGCGTGATCCGAAGCTGCGTCGAGATTTCTCAATCCCTGGGCGACGCGGACTGGACGCTGGCCGAACGCTGCATCTGGGAAGCGATCCGCGCCTAGACCTCTCGTCTCTGGTTTTCATGCGGGGCACGGCCTCGCTTTTTTTGGCCTCTCAGCCGGAATGAATGTTCATTCCAATCAACCCTTCAGGAGACTTATCCATGTCGAGCTCGTCCAAGACCGTCCTCATCACTGGCGCCACCGCGGGCATCGGCCGCATGACTGCACTGCACCTGGCCAAGCTCGGCCACCACGTCATCGCGACAGGTCGTAAGCCGATCGAGCTGCAGAAGCTCCAGCTCGAAGCCGCACCGCTTACGAGCCACGGCGGTCGCCTCGACACGTTGCTGCTCGATGTGACCTCGCTCGCGTCGATCACCGCTGCGGTGGAAGCGGTCAACACGCTGACGGGCGGTCGCGGTCTCGACGTGCTCGTCAATAACGCGGGCTTCGGCGTTCTTGGACCCACCGCCGAAATCGGTGACAGCGAGATGCGCCGTCAGTACGACACGAACGTGTTCGGCCTGATGAACGTGACGCGCGCGTTCCTGCCGAAGATGATCGAGCGCCGCTCCGGTCGCATCGTCAACGTGTCGAGCGTCGGTGGCCGCATCACCCTCCCCTACTTCGGCGTCTACAACTCGACGAAGTACGCGGTCGAGTCGCTGTCGGATGCGCTCCGCTACGAGCTGCGCCCGTTCAACATCGACGTCTCGCTGATCGAGCCGGGCGTGATCCGGACGAACTTCGAAGCGACGGCGGTGTCGGGCCTCGGCGCGTACGCGGCCACGCCGTACGGCAAGGGAATCGCTCGCTACGAGCAGCTGAGCAAGCGCGTCGACCGGTTCGCATCGAACCCGATCGTGATCGCGAAGGCGATCCAGAAGGCCGTCGAGGCCCGCCGCCCCGCTGCCCGATACGTCGCGCCGTTCTCGAACCACGGCCTGATCCTCGCGGCGCGCGTGCTGCCGACGCGCGTCTGGGACTGGGCGATGCGTGCTGCCGGCTTCCTGTCGCCGAAGTCGCTCGGCGTCACCGGTTCGGCCCCTGCCCCGGCAGCGGTCGACATGCCCCTGCCTGTGGCGAAGCCCGCCGAGGTGCGCGCGTCGATGAATTGACATGGATGCCGGCGTCCTCCAGAGGATCGAAGGCAATCCGACCGCACCCGAGGGTGCACAACAGCAGTGCTGACGATGCTCGCAAGTGGTTCTCATTGTAGAGTGCCGCGCCATGGCCGACCAAGAGGATGACTTCGCTTCCATGTTCGCGGACAGCGAACGCGACAAGCCCCGCACCAAGCGCCCCAAGGTCGGCGACATGGTGAAGGGCAAGATCGTCACGATCGGCAAAGACGCCGTGTTTGTGGACCTCGGCAGCAAGGCCGAGGGACAGCTCGAACGCAGTCAGGTCAGCGACAGCGAGGACAAGATCCTGGTCAAGGTCGACGACGTGGTCGAAGCGCGCGTCGTGTCCGATGCCGGAGGCGTCCTCATGCTGCGCATCAAGCTCGGCCGCGGACCGCAGGCGAGCGCCGAGCTACAGCAAGCGTTCGATCTCGGAATCCCGGTCGACGGCAGCGTCACCGAGGTCATCAAGGGAGGCGTGTCCGTCGACGTTGGCGGCGTCCGTGGCTTCTGTCCCGCGTCGCAGCTCGACAACCGGTTCAACGAAGATCTCACGCCGTTCGTCGGCCAGAAGCTCGCGTTCCGGATCACGCGCTACGAGCCGCGCAACCTAGTGCTGTCGCGCCGCGCGTTGCTCGAGGAGGCCTCCGAGAAGATCGCCGCGGAGACTCGGAAGGTCCTTGTCCCGGGCGTGGTCCTGCGCGGCAAGGTCGTCGGGTTCAAGCCGTTCGGCGCGTTCGTCGACATCGGCGGCATGGAGGGCATGCTCCACGTCTCGGAGCTCGGCTACACGCGCGTCGAGAAGCCCGAGGACGTGCTCGTGCTCGGCCAGGAGCTCGACGTCACAGTGCTCAAGATCGAGCCGGGTGAGGGTGGCAGCGGG
>JAYVWH010000663.1:0-4397 GCA_043786265.1 Kofleriaceae bacterium
CGGGCGAGTCAGCTCGACCGTGACCGAACCGGAATCCCCACCCAGAAAGTCACCTACACGCGTCTCGACGAACTGGCTCATCGAGATGTTGTTGGACTCGCAGAACGCCTTGAGCCGCTCATAGGTCGTACGGCTCACACTGATGCTGCGCCGAGTCTGCTTCTTGGCCATAATATTTCCTTACGCTACAGGTAGGGTGCCGTCAAGGCGAACCTACTAGTCCTGTACTCCCGCTGAGTGGAGGACCCTACACGAGCACCCTGACATCGAACCGCGATCCCGATGCCTGCGTGAACGAGCGAATCACGTGCCGATCCCTGATCGATGACTCTGCTTTCGCCACAGCATCGAGACGATTCGGGCCAGCAGTTGTGTGGCCGTCGGTGATGTCTTGAAAGACGAAAATGATCGGATGAGCCGCCTACGCCGACGCACGCCTACGCCGACGCACGCCTACGCTTACGCCTACGCAGGATCAACACAGCAGAACTCTGGGGTTAGTCGGGGTCAGCTGGCGCGACCGAGCCAGTCGGTTGGGCGCAGGGCCGCGATCAGCTCCGCCTCGGGCGATCCGGGTTGCGGCATCACGTCGTAATCCCACCGCACGAGCGGCGGCAACGACATCAAGATCGACTCGATCCGCCCATTGGTCTTGAGGCCGAACAGGGTGCCGCGGTCATAGATCAGGTTGAACTCGACGTAACGGCTACGACGGCGCAGCTGCCACGCACGCTCGGTTTCGCCAAACGGCTCGACCTGCCGGCGCTCGGCGATCGGCACGTAGGCGGGCAAGAACGACCTGCCCAGGTCCTGCACGAACGCGAAGATGCTCTCAGGAGCATGCTCGCCCTTGGCACCGAGGTAGTCGAAGAACACGCCACCGACCCCGCGCGTCTCTGCACGGTGGGGCAGATAGAAGTATTCGTCACACCAGGTCTTGAACCGCGGGTAGTCCCCGATCGGTGCGTGGCGGTCGCACGTCTCGGCCAGAGTTCGGTGAAAGTGCGCCGCATCATCCTTGTTCAGGTAGTACGGCGTGAGGTCAGCTCCGCCGCCGAACCAGAGGGTCTCGCCTTTCTCGATGCAGCGGAAATTCGCATGCGTCGTCGGGACCCGCGGTGAGTGGGGATGGAGCACCAGAGACACACCGCTGGCACGGAAGGACCGGCCGGTTCCCGGCATGTGGTCGGCAAGCTCCGCGGGCAGCTCCCCATCGACGTTGGACCAGTTGACGCCCGCCTTCTCGAACAGCGCCCCTCCCTCGAGCACGCGCGCCACACCCCCACCGCCACCAGGGCGCTGCCAGGCGTCGGCTCCGAATTCTTTGGCCCCATCAGCGTCTGCGAGGCCGCGGCAGATGTCGGTCTGGAGCTCGTGAAAAAACTTCGCGGCACGATCGAATAGGTCCGACACGCGCGCATGCTACCGCGAAGCGCGCAAAAGAGCGGAACCTGCGACGCCAGTCGACGGTTGCGGGGTATCATCGACGACAGTTTAGATGTGGGCCGCGATTCGCTTGCTCCGTGCGACGCGCGTGTTCGCGATCATCTTCCTCAGTTACCTGTGGCAGATGTCGTGGGCGCGCTTGTGGCCCACACGTTACGACGCGAAGGACCGCTGGAAAAAGATCCACCGCCGTAACGCGCGGCGCATGTACACGGGCTTTGTTCGCCTGCGCGGCGTCTACATCAAGCTCGGGCAGATCTTGTCGATCATGGGGACGTTCCTGCCCAAGGAGTACGTCGAGGAGCTCGAAGCGCTGCAGGACGACGTCCCACCCGCCTCGTACCGCAAGATCACAAAGACGTTTTACAAGGCGTTCAAGAAGCAGCCTGAAGAGATGTTCACCTCGTTCGAGCGCGAACCCATCGCGGCGGCGTCGCTCGGCCAGGTGCACGAGGCGCGCAACGCCAAGGGCGACCGCCTCGCGGTCAAGATCCTCTATCCAAACGTCGCGACGATCATCAAGGTCGACCTCAAGGTGCTCGGCTGGGCGCTCGACATCTACAAGAACTTCGTCCCGCTGCAACAGATCGAACGTGTCCACGAGCAGCTCGCTGACATGCTCACCCGCGAGACCGACCTCGTGAACGAGGCCGCGATGATCATGCGGATGACGAAGAACTTCGTCGGTGACCCCGATGTTCTGTTCCCGGTGGTCTACCCCGAGCTCAGCAGCCACGACGTCATGACGATGACGTTCATGGATGGCGTCAAGGTCACGCGCAAGGACGCACTCTCGAAGCTCGGCCTCAGCCCGGACGCCGTCGCGACGAAGATGATCAGAATCTTCTACAAGCAGCTGTTCATCGATCGGTTCTTCCACGCCGATCCGCATCCTGGGAACTTCTTCGTGCAGCGCGGCCCTGACGGCCAGCCGCGCATCGTCGTGCTCGATCTCGGTTCTGCGACCGAGCTGCGCGACAATCTTGCCGACGGCATGTTCGACATCCTGCAGGGTCTGATGACTCGCAAGGATGATCTCGTGGTCAAAGGCATCGACGAGATGGGCTTCGTGAATCCGGACGGCAACCGCGCCCTGCTCGAGCGCACGACGCGCAAGTACTTCGAGAAGCTGCTCAACCTCAACATCACTGACTTCGGCAAGATCGATCCCGCGGTCGCGCAACAACTCGCCGATCCCGACATGAAGCGCGACGAGCTCCGCGAGCTCATGAAGTCGATCGCCTATCCCGAGGGCTGGTTCTACGTCGAGCGCGCCGCGGTGATCATGTTCGGCCTGTCGGCGACCTTGGCACCCAAGCTAAACGGGATACAGGTCGGCTTCCCGTACATCATGCAGTTCATCATGGAGCGCAACGCCAAGCGCCTCGCCGAGGTCCCGCCCGAGGTGCGCACGACCAGCCCCGGCATGCCTGTCGTCGCCGTGCCGTTGCCGGTCCCCGCGCCGAAGCCCGAGCCCGCCAAGGCCGAGACGGCGACGGCCGATCGCCCCAAGGCCGACGACGGTGGCGGCGGCGACGAAGCACTGCTGAACTAAGCGCCCCAACTTGGTGCGTTGGCAGTTCGGACGACGGCTCGTGTCGCGCATGCGGCACCGTCATGTCCAAGAGCGGTCGCGCCAAGTAGCGGTACGGTGCCCCGACCCAAGTTGCGCGTTAACACTTCACCAAGTCGCTCGTCCTGGTGGCAGGAGGCACTCATGAAGACCGCGTATCTACTGTTCGGACTTGCGGCGTGCGCGACGACGCCCGCACCCCACCGCCCATTGTGCGATCACGGTGGCGCACCCGCGTGCGGCAATATCGGCCAGGCGGGCCGCGCGACCGACGATGCGGCGCCAAGCGCACGCCACGCAGCGACCACGTTCGCCAGCACGGTCACCGAAACCACGACGCGCGTCGTACCCGCCTTGACCCGCGTCCTCGTCGGCGCGTCCTCGCAAGTCCAGCGTGTGTCGCCGCTGCTGCGCCCGCTGGTAGATCAGCGCGCCGAGGTCGTGTGCGGCAACGTCATGTCCAAGGGCGGACCGCAGCGGCTGTGCCGCGACGCGAATGGCGTACGCACCGCGATCGACATCGAGAACGATGCCGACGCCAGCCCCGGCCAGTTCGCGACGCCCTGAGCCGATGTCTCACACCACGCAGAGGACCTGATGGCCGAACAACAGCTCTCACTCGAATGGCTCGGCGGCGCGACCGAACGGCGACTCCGCGTGGCGCGTCCCGCCTACGCCGAGCTCCACGACGAGCTCCCGTGGGATTCGTTCGATCTCGCGCGAGCTGATCCGGCGGATCTCGTCGAGGCGCGCATGGTGTGGACCAACGGCGTGTTCACCGAGTACGCGAGCGCGGCGGCATTCTCGGCGATGAACCTCGCATTCTTGCAGTGCGGCGCGCCCGTCGACCTGTGCGCGGCGGCAGCCGACTTCGCTCTCGACGAGCTCGTACACGTCACGCTCGTGTCGCGGCTCGTCATGACACTCGGCGGCGCGACACCGTACGTCGCCGACCTCGAGCGCATCGCACCGGCGCCGCGACCCGAGCTGTCCGCGCGGATGCGAGCCGCGGAGCTCGCGATCAAAGTCTCGTGCGTCGGCGAGGCGCTCAGCTTGCCAGCGCTGACCGCGTCGCACCGCGGTGCATCGCAGCCCCTCGCGCGCGCCGTGCTCGAGACGCTGCGGCACGACGAAGGACCGCACGCGTCGATCGGTCACTGGTTTCTTGGCTGGGCCGAAGGTTGGCTCACGCCCGGCGAGCGCGTGTACCTAGCCGGAATTGCGCGCGAGGCGATCGCGGTCTACGAACCGCTCTGGTGCGCTCCCGAGGCCGCGACCAAAAGCGTTCTCGATCACGACGGCGAGACCACCTATCGCGCGTACATGGAGCACGCGGTCGAAGAGCGCATCGTTCGCCGTCTCGCGCGGGCAAACATCA
>JAYVWH010000664.1:0-4571 GCA_043786265.1 Kofleriaceae bacterium
CAGAAGAACATCACGCGCGACCTGACGCGCTGATTCATGGCTTCGACGGCGCGGCGAGCGCCTGGAACTTCGCCTGCAGCGCATCGTGCTCCTGCTTGAGCGCGTCCAGCGCCTTGGAGGCAGCTTCGCGATCGGCCTGCGACGTTGCTTTGACCATCCGCTCTTCACGGTCGGCCGGGGGTCTTTGACTGCTCGACCTCCGCCTCGATCTTCATCTTCTCGGCCTGCAGCGTCTCGAGCTGCGTCTTCGCACTCTCGCGCTCCGCATCGGTCTTTGCGTCCGCTACCTGTTTCATCGCATCGTTGATCGCGTTGTTGATCATCGTGATGCGCGGGTCGACCATGGGCGCAAGCACGCCGCTCTGAGCTTGATCCGGGCTCGATACACCCGCGAGCATTTCTAGCTCGTCCTTCTGCAGCTTCGCCTGCTGCTCGGGCGTGAGCTGGCGCCGACACGCGCGCATCTCCTCGAGCGAGGTGACCTTCCTGTAGCAGGCGAGCACCGCGTTCGACCACTTGTCTTCGACGCAGCGATTGGTGAACACCGCGCGCATCTTGCCGCCCGCACCTTCGAGGCGCTTCTGCCGCTCCATCATTCGCGCGCGCACGTCGTCGGGGAGCTGTGCGCCGGCGAGGCGTCCACGAGCCTGGTTGATCATCGCGTCGACGCCCTGCTTCGCAGCATCGGCGCACGCCTGCGCCGGATCCGCGTGCTTGCTGCCGCAACCCGACAGGGCGCCGACGAGCGCGAGCACCACGAGCTTCATAGGCCGTACGCTACCAGCCACACTGCGCCTTGCCGACCCCGATCACCGCATCGAAGCCACCCGCACACGCCGTCGACAGCGTTGCCTTCGCCTCCTCGGGTAACGCGGCCCACCGCGCGGCTGCATCCTCGTAGCCCTTCACGAGCGTGTCGCGCGCTGCCTTCGCCATGTGCTCGCACGTCCCGATCTTCTCGATCGCCGCCTTGTACCGATCGCACTCCTCCGGCAGCCCCTGCGTATTCTTGGTCACCACCAACCCGAGATCGCTGCCACTGCCCGCGGGCGGCGTGACGGGAAGCGGTGGCGG
The DNA here is from genome assembly GCA_043786265.1 of Kofleriaceae bacterium. Taxonomy (GTDB): domain Bacteria; phylum Myxococcota_A; class Polyangia; order Haliangiales; family Haliangiaceae; genus JABFXX01. The sequence goes on from JAYVWH010000664.1 coordinate 1,075, forward strand.
CGTGGCAGTCGGCGCCGCGGAACCCGACGTCGCCCGCGTCAAGCACTCACCGAGCTGCGTACCGAGCTCGGTCGCCTTCTTCTGCTCATCCGCGGTCATCGCCTCCGGCTTGTCGACTGGCTGCGCCTTGCTCCACGCCGCCATCTCCGCGGACACGTGCTTCGCACACGCGGTGTCCTTGCACGCGCACATCTGATCCCTGAACGCGGCCATCTTCGCCATCGAATTGCCCGCGCTGGCCGCCTTACCCGAATCCTTGCAGCCGTTGGCGACGAGTGCGGCGAGCGCCGCGAGCCTGGCGATGTTCATGACCTTCACGTTCGAAGATGCCCGGCCCCGACGCAACAGACTAAAACGGAGTTTCATCCGTCATCTCGGCAATGTATCGACTTGTAATGTAGGGCCGCGATCCCGGTCCGCCTCCGGTCCGCCTCCGGTCCGAAAATACGAAGGGCGCGTCAGCGACGCGCCCTCAATCAAGCGAACGAAGAGCAGCTAGCTGCTTACTTCTTGTCGCCCGTGTGCGTGGTCGTGGTGGTCGTGGTGGTCGTGGTGCCCGAGCCCGAGCCCGACGCAGCCGCTGCCGAACCCGAACCCGAACCCGCCGCAGGCGCTGCCGAGCCCGAACCGGCCATCGCCGAGCCCGAACCCGCCATGTTGCCCGAGCCGGCCATCGCCGAGCCCGAACCCGCCATGTCACCCGAGCCAGCGGCCATCGCCGAGCCCGAGCCCGAGCCGGCCATGTCGGAGCCGCCCATCGCGCCGCCGCCCATGCCCATCGCCTTCTGCATGCATTCACCCATCTGGGTGCCGATCTCCGTCGCCTTCTTGTTGTCGGCCTCGGAGAGCTTCGGCGGCTCCTTCGACTTGCCGGCCTGCTCCTGGCTCCACTTGGTCATCTGGTCAGAGACGTCCTTGGCGCAAGCGGCGTCCTTGCAACCGCACATCTTGTCCTTGAACTCGCCCATCTTGGCCATCGCCTCACCAGCGCCGCCGCCTGCCTTCTTCTTGCAGCCGCCGACGGAGAAAAGGGCCATGGTGGCTGCGAATGCGATAACGATCTTGTTCATGACCCCTACAATCAAACAAGCGGTGGGGTCACGCCACGAATCAATCGTTTTTCATTGTATCGATCAGGTGACGAGATAGCGTTCATACGCTGCAAAGTCGTAATCGCGACCGAGGAAGTTGCGCACCAGCTCGGCCGCATCTCGACTTCCGCCCGGCGCCAGCACTCGATCGCGGTACGCGAAGGTCACGTCCTTTGCCATCAGGCCGGTGCCCTCGAACGGTGTCAGCAGATCCTTCGCGATCACCAGCGACCATTGATACGTGTAGTACATGGCCGAGTAGCCGACGAGATGGCCAAACGATGCGTGGAACCGTGTCCCCGGGACGTACTTGAACGGCGTGTACCGCTTCTGTAGCGACTGCACTTCTCCGAGCTGGTCGAGCCGGTCCGGATCGGCGCGGTGAAACCCGAGCGAGATCGCGGCGTAGAAGATCTGCTGCACGGTCGCGGTGCCGAGACCGAACTTGTCGGCCTTGCGCATCTTCTCGACCAGGCTCTCGGGGAGGACTTGACCCGTCGTGTGATGCCGCGCGAACCGCACGAGCGTCTCGTGGCTCCACGCCCACTCCTCGAACATCTGCGACGGCGCTTCGACGAAGTCCCACTCCGTCGCCACGCCGCTCTGCGTGATCCAGCGCTGGTGACCACCGAGCACGTGATGCATCAGATGACCGAACTCGTGGAACATGGTCACGACGTCGTCGTGCTCCATGAGCGCCGCACCACCCGCGGTCGGTTCAGGGAAGTTGCACACGAGCACGCCCTCGGGCAGCTGCACGCCGCGCACACCATCTTTGAGCGGGAACTGCGCCGCGTGCTTGTACTTGCCGTCGCGCGGATGCATGTCGAGATAGATGCGGCCGAGCTTGAGTCCCGCACGCAACACGTCGAACGCGAGGACGCTGGCGTGCCACGGTTCGGCATCGACGGCCTTCACGTACGCAATGTCGAAGATCTCGGACGTTATCTCGAGGAGGCCAGCGAGCACGCGGTCGTACGGGAAGTACTGGCGCACTACACTCGCATCGACCTCGTAGCGCTCCTTCTTGACGACGTTCTCGAGGAAGACCTTCTGCCAGTCGTAGACCTCGGTCGCCTTGGAGTCGATCGTGCGCAGCTGCCGCAACAGCTCCGCGTAGTCCTCATCGGCACGCGGCGCGGCGAGCTTCCACACCTTTTCGATGAACTCGCTCGCGCGTGCACCGGAACCGATCATCTTGTCGGCGGTGATGTAGTCGGCCCAGTTCTCGAATCCGAGCAACGTCGCCTTCTCGGAGCGCAATTTGAGGATGTCGTGGAGCACCGCCTCGTTCTGCTGATCTCCTCGGCTGCGGAACTTGATGTAGAGGTCGCGCCGGAGCTCGTCGTCGAGCGCGTACGTCATGAACGGGTTGTAGTCGGGATAATCGGTCGTGATCCGGATCGTCCCGTTGTCATCGGGCAGGTGGGCCTCGATGAAGTCCGACGGCAGCCCGGTCAGGCGCTTGGGATCCTTGATCTCGACGGTGCGCACATCCTCGGAGATGTTCTTCGAAAACTGCTGGCCGAGCCGGGTGAGCTCCTCGTCAATCGCCTTGAGGCGCTCGCGCACCTCGGGCGACTTGTCGACACCGGCACGCCGGTAGTCGCGCTGCGTGTGCTCGATGAAGCGCTTCGTATCGGCGTCGGCGCCGCTGACATCGACGGCCGACAGCGCGTCGTACATGTCGCGATCGAGCGCGAGATCCGAATAGAACCGCGACACCTCTTGCTCGCACTCGCGCGCGGCATCGCGGATCGCCTCGTCGGGATGGACCTCCGACATCAGACCTGCGAGCGCGTTCGTCGAGCTCGCGGCCATCAGCAGCGCGTTGTACGGAACTAACGTCGCGTCGATCGTGCGAGCCGAGCTCGCGAGGATCTCGGGGCGGAGCGCGCGAGCACGCTCGAGGCCGGCGAGACAGTCTTGCGTGAAACGCTTCGTCTCCTTCTTCACCGCCGACGATGGTACACACAGATCGCTTTGATCGCGCAGCTCGCCGACGCACTTCCGCTGGTCCCCACCGACCCTCGCTGGATCGAGGTTGCGATGTCGGATCTCGACGCCGTGCACGCCGATCATCTCCATTGCGAGCGCAAGGCCGCACAGTCAGCGCTGTCCCTGATCCGCAGCTATCCCGAGCGCGCGGATCTCGTACGCGAGATGGCGCGCCTCGCGCACGACGAGACCCGCCACGTCATCCAGGTCTCCGCGCTCATGTCCCGTCGCGAACAACCAGCCGCGTATGACTTCGGCGATGACTATGCGGTCGCGCTGCGCGATCACATCCGCAAGCGCGAGCCCGAACGGCTGCTCGATCGTCTGCTCGTGTTCGCTGTCATCGAGGGTCGGTCGGCCGAGCGTCTAGAGCTACTCGCGCGAGCCCTGCCCGACCCTCGCGATGCG
>JAYVWH010000665.1:0-4530 GCA_043786265.1 Kofleriaceae bacterium
AACTTCCCGAGCCGGAACGCGTCGACGCCCGCTTGGAACTCGCCGGTGAGCTGTGCGGGCTGCGCATGCGCGACGTGCGCGACGGCGAGCAGCACGAGCAGCACGAGCAGGGTACGAGGCCACATCGCAGCGAAAATCGTATCAGTGGAATCTCTCGCGCGCGCGTTACTGCGTCGGGTCGTCGCGACCGCTGCCGCGGTTACCGCCGAAGCGGTCCCACACGTTGACGCCACCGGTGCCTCCATTGCTCCCGGTCTTGCCGCCCGGGTTCTTGCCCGGATTCTTGTCGGGCGGTGTGCCCTCGACGGGCTTGCCCGCGATCTGGGTCGAGAACTCGCGCGGGTCTCCGCTATCCGCCTGAACGAGCAGGCGCAGCGATCCACCACGCTCCGTCAGCGAGGCGCGCTCCTCACCGAGGATCTTGACGAACGCCGTCGCGTCGGGAATGTCGCGGCCATCGACGCTGAGCACGACGTATTTCTCGGCGACGCCGAGCTCCAGGATCGCGCCCGGCTGGAGCGCGACGACGATCGCACCGTGATCGAGCTTGGGAAACTTCCATGCGAGGCCGGGGAAGAATGTCGTAGCGGTCGCGCCAAGGGCCGACTCGCGCTTGGTGTAGAGGTCGATCAGTTGCTTTGCTTCGGCGGCGCCGAGCTTGACCTGGATGAACGCCACATGACGGCGACCGTCACGCGCGTTGAAGGCCTCCCAGTAGCGACCGGCGGCGGTCGAGCTGACACCGCGCAACGCGTGGGCAACGGCCCGCCGACCCTCGCGAACCTCGCGGCGTGCCTGGGTCGATTGCAGATCGCGGTTGAGCGCCGCGAGCTTGGCGTCGCGCGCGGGTAGATAAAGCGCCGGGATGGTCGCCTGCCAGGACTTGTCCGTGATGCGCTTGCCGAGCTCGAAAGCGATCGCTTCGATCGCGGCATCGCTCGCTTCGTCCTCGGCGTCCTCCTGGCTTGGCGACAGCGTCGACACGCCAACGCACGCGAGACCGCTGCCGTCTTCGCTGCAGTACGCGGCGCCGGGCGTTGCCGCGGCGGTGATCCAGTCCGGGCGCGCGGTGGCGCTGCGATCGACGACCGGGCCCGCGCCGTACGGTCCTGGCGACTGGGCCTTGGAGGACTTCAGGTAGAACACGACACCCGCCGCGACGAGGACCAGCAGCACGAGTGCAAGCAGGATCGGGACGGTCTTCGACGACGCCTGCGCGGCGGCCTTATGGACCGCCAGCAGACCCGTCGACGGCTTCTTGTCGACCCTGCGTGCCTCGAGCATGCCGATCTGGCGCTGGAGATCTTTCGTGATCGCGGGCTTGGGCAGGCCCGGCAGGACGGTCATCGTCTGCTCGCTCGCGGTGCACTGCATCGCGGCCTTGCAGCTGGCGCAGCGCTGTTCGGGCGCGGTGGCGAACTTGAGGATGTCGTGATGCTCGGCGACGTCGACCTTCTGCGTGGTCGTCGTGCCGCACGAGGTGCACGAATACGGCAATACGATATCGAGCACGACTCCCTTGGGGCCAAGGTCGTCCTTGCCGCAGATCTTCTCGAGCAGCGCGGGATGCACCCCGACGATCAGCAGCTGCTCGACGAGCGGCGCGACCATCTGTATAAAGCTGCGCCACTCCGCCGCCCCCGCGGGCTCGACACGAGGGACACCGTTGAGGTCGAGGATGACGGTGCCCTCGAGACCTTCAGCGAGCTTCTCGCGCGGGAACGTATTGTTGAGATCCCCGGCGAGGCGCAGGTAGGTCACGCGGCCGTCGATGATCTTGTCGACCTTGAGTTTCTGATCGATCGTGCCGACGCGGTAGTCGAGCTTTGCGGCGAGGAATGCAATCACATCCGCATCGAGCTCGAACTGCCCCTGGCCGAGCACGTACGAGAAGTACGTCGAGCCATCCTCGTCGAAGTACATGCTCTCTTTGCACGAGGGGCACGGACGCTCCGCGAGCTTCATCGCCTTGATCGCTTCGAAGTCCTTGCTGACCTCGAGCAGGACACGCTGCTCCGAATCGCAGTAGTCGCAGCGGAATGGCGCGTAGAAGCTGAACACGCGGCCACTGGCGGCGAAGTTCGCGACCATGTTGAGCTGGTCGACGACCTTCGGTGCGCACTCGATCATCACCATCTGCTTGACCTGCTTGCCGGCCGTCGCTGCGAAGTCGACCCACTCGCGAATGCCGAACGAGCTGATCTTCTTCACGCCACCGAGGTCGAGCACCAATGTCTCGGCCTCGATCGACCGCGCGATCTTCTTGCCCTCGAACGACTCGTCGATCGTGCCGTTGAACTTGAGGCACGCGATACCGCCATCGGCGAACTTCTCGATCGTGAGCTTCGGCGGCGCCGGCGCATCGGGCGCCACCGTCGGAATCGCGGGCTGGGATTTACGTACTGCTTCCATCATGCGCTCCAGAAGTGCAGAGACTTCGCACTCGTCCGCAGCTCGCGTAGGTTCATGTCGAGCTCGAACACGGCAGTGACCTCGGTCGACCGCCCCTTGACCACGTCGAAGAACAGCGCGCTCGTCGCGTTGTGGCAGACCATCATGCCGAGCCCCGCACCACCGTGCGACTGGTCCATCTCGCCACCGGCGAGGCCGCGCGAGAGCCCATCGACGACGTGCCGTCGCTCGAGCCGCCCGAACGGATCGCGAACTTGCAACACGAGGCGCGTCCCGTCGGTACCGATGCGCACCGCCGGCAGCTCGGCATCGGTCAGCACGATCGCTGCCTTGCGATCCGTCGCGTACTTCGGTGTGCCCGCCGCATCGACCGGCGCGTCGTACATCGCGTTCATCAGCAGCTCGTGCGCGAGCTCGCCGAACATCTCCGCGATCCGCTTCGGCAGCTGCAGCGCACCGACGAACAGCTGCACCTGCGCGACCGCACTGTCGCGATCCGCGGTCGTCCGCACGGCGATGTCTTGCGTCGACGCACCCCAGTCGAGATATCCACTCAGCGGTGGCGCAGCCTGCCCGCTCATGCGGCGCACGACCATCAGCGCCTCCCACGCACGCGGCGCGGACTCGAAGTCCTTGCGCGCGAGCACGTGATTGATCGTCGTCGTCTCGACGAGGTAGCGCAGCGAACGCTTGAGCGGCTCGGCCGTCCACAGCACGCCGCGCATCTTCGGGTTGCTGCGCACTTGCTCGGCGACGTAGTCGGCATCGAACGTGTCCGCACAGATCACGTCGGCGTCAGCGAGCAGGGGCGTTGCCTGTCCCGGTTCTTCCACCGTGACAGCACCCGCTCCGACCGAGAGGAACAGCCGGGCGACCTTGCGGCCCACGAGCTTGTTCCGTTCGAGAATGACCGCGTGCAACGCCTCAACGTACCATGTGATTTCTCGGGGGAAACCTTCGCCGCGGAGCGCACTTGTGTGTTGCCCCAGGCCCCGGTAATCGTCGTGGGCCGTCGTACGTTGGAGGTGCGTGCGAGCGCGCGGAGGTAATGCCAGGTGGGATGACGGTGGGTGCTACGATTGCGCAGTGAGGGCTGTCGTCGTCGCGCTGCTGCTGGCGCATGCGGTTCCCGCGGGAGCCGATGACACCGCCCCCGCCGTCCCTCGCAGCGAGCTGTTTCAAACCGTCGCGACCAAGGCGTCGCGCGCCGATCTCAGCAAGTTCCTCGTCAAGCCCGGCGCGGCGACGGCCAAGGCGCGGCAGTGGGCGAAGGCGATTCCGTACTACAAGGCGCTCGTCGTCGCGCGCGGTCCGGGCAGCGCAGAGCAGAAGCAACTGGCGACGCTGTGGACGCTTGCCGGTCAGAACGAAGAAGCGGCCGAAGCGTGGGCCGCATTCGCGAACGCTACGACGAACGAGAAAGACAAGCAGCACGCCGTGGAGGAATCGCTGCGCCTGGGCAGCGTGCAGGATCCCTTCGCCGAGAAGCTCACGCTGAGCGCGCTCACCAAAGAAGCACAGCAAGCATTCAAGCTCGGCCGCGCCGCGTTCAGGAAGGGCGTGTACGGCGACGCGCTCGTCCTGTTCCACATCGGCTACGCCCTCGCTCCCGACCTGCCCGGCTTTCTCCGCGAGCTCGGCTCGACCTACGACAAGCTCGGTGCGACGGATCGCAAGCGCGACTTTTACCGCCGCTACCTCGTGCAGCGCCCGTTCGGCGCGAATGCCGACGTCGTGCGCAGCGAGCTCGCCCGCGACAAGGACGTCCTCGGCACGCTGCTCGTGTCGACCTCGATGCCGTGCACCGAGCTGTGGGTCAATAGCCAGCGCATCACCACCAAGCTCCCCGATAAGGGCCTGCTCGTCGCCCCCGGAAACTACAAGGGGCTGTGCTTCAACCCGAAGTACGAAATGGCGCTGTTCGAGTACGCGACCGTCGAGCCCGGCAAACCAGCATCGATGGCGTTCTCGTGGGCGATCATCGTGAACAAGCTCGAGAAGCCGTTTGGCCGCATCGCCCTCGAGAATCCCAAATCCCCGGGCGGCGGTGGCGCGACTGTGATGATCGACCTCGGGATCACCTCGCCAGAGGTCGGCGTCGCCGTTCCCGCCGACAAA
>JAYVWH010000666.1:0-2440 GCA_043786265.1 Kofleriaceae bacterium
CGGCGCCTCGGCTGCGTTCGAACGCGTGCTGCGCTGCGTGCGGACCGGGCACAGCCGCCGCACGTGCGCGCGCAATGCCACCAACGTGAGCGACGGCGAACCGTGGCGATTCGCGACGTTATCCACCAGATGTCCGATTGCCGGACGCGCCACGTCCGCATACCGGACGCCATGGCCATACGAGTCGCCGAGCACGCCCGGCTCGACATCGCGGACGGTGGGCTCACCGACGACGAGCTCGTCATCGCACGCGTTGCAGCGTACCCGTGCGAACCCGTGCGCCAGGATCCCGCAGCGCAGGTACTCGGCGAGCTCGCGCTCGACATGGCGCGGCAACCCGCGGCCGTCGGGGTCCGCGTCCCGCAGCTCGGCGAGCATCGTCTGCGCGTGGCCGGCGACCAACTCGTGCAACACCGTGCGCTCGGGGGCGGGTCGACGGTAGCGGCCCAACGGTTGTCCGGCCGCGCCGGACGTCCGTTCGTAGACGCTGCCCGCGCAGCATCCGCCCGCGCGTTGAAAGATCCGCGCCGCGGTTCGCTGTCTACGCGTTCGCCTACTTACGATTCTCTGCGTCCGAGGGCCGGACTACTCGATACCGAGCCTGCCAGGGGCGAAGGAAATAGCTGCCATGAAACCGAAGTACTTCCGGAATGACGATAGTTGCCGAAGTACTAGAAGTCCTGCACGCACCCCTGCTTCTATGCAGTCGTCGTGAGCGAACACTTCTGGGATACGTTGGCCCCGCTTGAGGACCTCGACCTCGACGACGAGCGCATGAACCGCGAGTTGCGGTGGCGCGAGATTGACCGCCACCTCGATCGGGTCGAGAGAGTGCTCGAGGTCGGCGGCGGAACGGGCGCGTTCTCGATCGGTCTCGCCAAGCGTGGCCTGCGCGTCACGCACCTCGATTTGTCGACGAAGATGTTGGAGCGCGCCGAAGCTCGCGCGCGAGCCGAAGGGGTCGCGGTCGACTTCGTCCAGGGCGACGCGGCCGATCTGTCGCGCTTCGCGGACGGCGCGTTCGACCTCGTGCTCGCGATGGATGGCGCTATCTCGTTTTCGGGTGCGGCGGCGCGGCAACCACCGGCGCTGATCGTGATCTTCTCGCCTTGTTTGGCGTCATCGGTCGACCCGGGCTTGCGCAGTACGCCGGTGCGGCCGCGTGTGGGGAGCTCCGCCCTCGACGTGGCACCAAGGTCCTGAGCGATCGCCACCCGTGAACGTCGGAGGGCCGGGGGGCGATGTCTGCGCAACGTACGACGCGCGGATGGCCGAACGCAGGGCGCAGTTCGACCGCGAGGCGGAAGACGAAATATGTGGGTGCGAGGAAGCGCACCAGTGTCCGCGAGAACCAAGCGGCATGCCTGGCTGCGACAACGATCCACTGCCGGTGCGCGGCCAAGTCGCGCCGTGGACGCCGCCGGTCTTCACCTGCGAGATGGTCGACAGCAACGTGGGTCCGACAACCTGCTGGGTCACGCTCGAGACCTCACGATCGATCCTGCTCGCAATGCCGCCGGTAACCTCGGTCGCTCATCGCCCGGATGTGTATGTGAAGAACATCGTCGACGGGGGTGCACCCGAGCTCGTGATTCGCGCGTGGAACGGCGACTCGAAGCCAACGGATGCTCTCGTCATCTGCTCCGCTGAGCCGCTGACTTGCACCGCACCCGAGCCGGCGAGGACCGCTATGTCGCACCCGCCAGTGTTTCGATAGCGCCAAGCCTTGAAGCTCACTGGGCCTGTCGGGTTCTACCAAGCTCGAGGGCCAGCTCCAGGAGAAACGGATCACGGGCAGCTGACGGACAGCGTGAAGCTCGCGCCCACGCCAACCGGTCCGTCGACGACGATGTAGTAGATCTGGCCTTCAGTCGCCGTGAACGTCACGCTCTTCGTCGCACCGCTCATCGGTGCCGAACGGCATGTCTCGAGCTGACAGTGGCCCGCCATCGCGTCGGTTACGACGAGATCGAGCTGCTGGGTCGGATCGTCGATCGTGACCGTCACTTCGCCCGTTGCCAGCGCCACGTAGCGATAGGAGGCCTCGGGGCCAGGTGTGGAGTGGTCGAGGCAAGGCAGGTCGGTCAGGCGCGCGACCCCGGTGAAGGTGGTGGCAGCGAGCGCGCTGGTCTCGCACGTGACGCGCTCGAGGGTCTCGCAGGCGCCGCCTCGGCGGCACTGCGCATCGTCGAGGCAGTCTGGATCGTCGCAGTTCGTCCCGCCGGCGGAGTCGTTGTCGAACGGGTCGCTGCACTCGCGCTCGGTGGCGTACACCACGCGTTCCTGGCGCTCGACCTTCGGCCCCGTTACGTAGTACGTGGTCCCGCGATAGGTCGAGAGCGCTGGCGAGTCGAGGTCGTACGAGTTCATGCGCGACCAGCCGATACCATCGTAGTGCAGGCGCGTGAAGCTCGTGGCCGTCACGAAGATATCGCTGCCG
>JAYVWH010000667.1:0-2729 GCA_043786265.1 Kofleriaceae bacterium
CAGTACGATCCCTCTGAAGTCGAGCCACGTTGGCTCCAGTTCTGGCTCGAGAACGGTTTCTTCGCCGCCGACGAATCGGCATCGAAGGTCCCGTATTCGATCACGCTGCCACCGCCCAACGTCACGGGCTCGCTGCACATCGGCCACGCACTCGGATCGACGATGCAGGACATCCTGATCCGCTGGAAACGGATGCAGGGGTTCAACGCGATGTGGATGCCCGGCATCGATCACGCGTCGATCGCCGTGCACGTACTGCTCGAGAAGGATCTCAAGCGCCGCGAGAACAAGACGCGGTTCGATCTCGGTCGCGACGAGTTCATGAAGCGCGCGTGGGCGTGGAAAGAGCGCAGCGGTAACCGCATCAGCGAGCAGGAGAAGCTGATGGGCTTCTCGCTCGACTGGCAGCGCGAGCGCTTCACGATGGACGAAAAGTCCAACCGCGCAGTGCGCGAGGCGTTCGTGCGCCTGTACGACGAGGGCCTGATCTTCCGCGCGAAGCGGATGATCAACTGGGACCCCGCGAGCGAGACCGTGGTGTCCGACCTCGAGGTCGACACGAACGAGGAGAACGGCTCGCTGTGGGAGATCAAGTACCGCGTCATCGGCGGCGCGGCGGACTACACGTATCGCCCGCAGACCGGCGAAGAACCCGATCCCCGGTGGGCGCCCGAGCCCGAATACATCCTCGTTGCCACGACACGTCCCGAGACGATGCTCGGCGATACGGCCGTCGCCGTTCACGCGAACGACGAACGCTACAAGCATCTCCACGGCAAGATGGTCGAGCTGCCGCTCACTGGTCGGCAGATTCCCATCGTTCCGTTCGAGCTGATCCGCGACGGCAAGGCCTGGCCCGATCCGGCGTTCGGTTCCGGCGCCGTGAAGATCACGCCCGCGCATGATCCGAACGACTACGACGCGAGCCAGATCGCCAAGCTCGACATCCTCCAGGTGATCGATACCAAGGGCCGTATGCAGGCGCCCGCGCCGGCGAAGTACGTCGGCATGACCGTCGACGAGGCGCGCAAGGCGGTCGTCGAGGATCTCGAGGCTGCTGGCGTCCTCGGCGACGTGAAGCCCTACAAGGTCCCGCGCGGACGCAGCCAGCGCAGCGGCGCGGTGATCGAGCCGATGCTGATGGATCAGTGGTGGGTCAAGGCCGCACCGCTCGCCGAGAAGTGCGTCGCCGCCGTCGAGAGCGGCAAGACGAAGTTCGTCCCCGAGCTGTGGACGAAGACATACATGCACTGGATGACCAACATCAAAGACTGGTGCATCTCGCGCCAGCTGTGGTGGGGGCACCGGATCCCGGCGTTCTATTGCGAGAATACGAGCTGCGGTCACACGACCGTGTCGCGCGAGGCCGTGACCGCGTGCGGCAAGTGCGGCGGGCCGGCGAAGCAGGACGAGGACATCCTCGACACCTGGTTCTCGTCGGCGCTGTGGCCGTTCTCCACGCTCGGTTGGCCCGACAAGAGCCGCGACCTGTCGACGTTCTATCCGAACAACGTGCTGTGCACGGGGCCCGACATCATCTTCTTCTGGGTCGCGCGCATGATGATGTTCGGCGTGCACTTCACTGGAAAAGTCCCATTCCGGACCGTGTACCTGACATCGATCGTCACCGACGAAAACGGCGACAAGATGTCCAAGACCAAGGGCAACGTGATCGATCCGCTCGACGTCGTGTACGGCGCGACGCTCGAGACGCTGCTCGAGCGCGTTGACGTCGAGAAGCCGCCGGTCGATCCGGATGTCCTCAAGAAGGCGCTCAAGAAGAACTTCGGCAAGGGCATCCCTGCAATGGGCGCCGATGCGTTGCGCTTCGCACTCGCCTCGCTCAACACCGGCAGCTCGCGCATCAGGCTGTCGATCGACCGCGTCGAGGGCTATCGGAACTTCATCAACAAGCTGTGGAACGCATCGCGGTTCGCGCTGATGAACCTCGACGGTTACGACGCCGAGCGCTTCGAGGCGCAACAGCTCTCGGCCGCGGGCCGCGCATCGCTCGCCATGCCCGAGCGCTGGATCCTGTCGCGCCTGCAGGCGACCTCGCTGGCCGTCGATACCGCACTCGAGGCGTTTCGGTTCTCCGACGCGGCGAACGCGATCTACCACTTCGTGTGGGACGAGCTGTGCGACTGGTACATCGAGATCGCGAAGCCATCGCTGTACAAGGGCGGCTCGAACCCGAACGAGTCGGGCGTGGTGCTCGATCCGGTGCGCGCCGCGAAGCGCCACACGGTGCAGGGCGTGCTCGCCTTGGTGCTCGAGACCACGATGCGGCTGTTCCACCCGTTCGCGCCGTTCGTGACCGAGGAGATCTGGCAGAAGCTGCCCAAGCCGCCGCAGCTGCCGGGATCGCTGATGATCACCGTGTTCCCGCGCGCGGATCAGCAGCTGATCGATCCGGCCGCCGAGGCCGAGATGAAGTTGATCCAGGATGTCGTCACGACGTCGCGCATGCTGCGCGCTACGTACAACATCGCGCCCGCCCAGGGCATCGAGATCGAGCTGCGCGTCACCAACGAGGTGTCGAAGGCCTTGCTCGAGAAGTTCAAGGACATGGTCGAGAGCCGCGCCAAGGTGAAGGCGACCATCACGGCCGGCGGCGACGCACAACCGGCCAGCGCGAAGGCGCTCGTCGGCTCGGAGATCCAGATTTTGATGCCGCTCGGTGGCCTGATCGACGTGCCCACCGAGAAGGCGCGCATCGAGAAGGAGAG
>JAYVWH010000668.1:0-3166 GCA_043786265.1 Kofleriaceae bacterium
CAGCGCCTTCGCCGCGGCGCGGCGGATCGTTGCGACGTGTCCTCTGGTCGGACCGCACGCGTAATCGGTTTCCCACCCCCTGCGTCGTTACGCACTGGAATCGAGCGTCAGTCCAAAGTACCACCTGCGATTTCAATAGCTTGAAGGACCGAGCGCCTGGCACGCGGTGTGCTGAAACGCAACAGCAGCGATTCCCTATGAATGACCGTGAAGCCAAAGCCCGTGCGGTGAAGATCCTCGCCAAGTCGATCTACCGCGACCTCGAATCGCAAGGCTTCGACGAGAGGCAGATCGTCGCTCTCGCGACCGAGCTGATTTCCGAAGTCACCTCGAAGATTTCCCGCGACCACGTCAAGCAATCTGTTGCCTGAGCGCTCGGGGTCGGCTCGAGCTGCGTTGCCGGACGCAACGCCTCGCTGACCTCCTGGGTTCGTCTCGCAGTCCCTGGCACTGACCGCATCCATGATCTAGGGTGCGCGCCATGGCAAAGGTACGCGTCGGTATCAATGGATTCGGCCGCATTGGCCGTGGCTTCGTTCGCTGCCTCGCCGAGGCAAAGGACACGTTCGATCTCGTCCTGATCAACGACCTCACGGACGTCGCAACGCTTGGGCACCTGCTCAAGCACGACTCGGTGCACGGGCACTATCCCGGCACGGTCGCGATCAAAGACGGCGCGCTCGTCATCAACGGTGACACCGTGAAGATCAGTGCGGAGAAGGATCCCGGCGCCATCCAGTGGAAGGACCTCGGCGTCGATGTCGTGATCGAGTCGACCGGTCGCTTCGTCGACAAGGCGAGCGCGGGCAAGCATCTCGCGAGTGGCGCGAAGAAAGTGCTCATCAGCTCGCCCGCAAAGGATCCCGACGTCACGCTGTGCATGGGGATCAACCTCGAGGCGTACAAGCCGGCCGAGCACCACGTGATCTCGAACGCGTCGTGCACGACGAACTGCCTCGCGCCGGTCGCGAAAGTTCTCAACGAGACGTTCGGCATCGTCAACGGCATCATGACGACGATCCACTCGTACACGAACGACCAGCAGATCCTCGACCTGCCGCACAAAGACCTCCGCCGCGCTCGCGCCGCTGCGCTCTCGATGATTCCGACGACGACCGGCGCCGCGAAGGCGCTCAAGGAAGTTCTCCCGACGATGGCCGGCAAGCTCGACGGTATGGCGATCCGCGTCCCGACGCCGAACGTCTCGCTCGTCGATCTCACGGTCCGCCTCGAGAAGGCTGCCGATGCGAAGACGGTCAACGAAGCGTTCCGCAAGGCGGCCGCGGGTTCGCTCAAGGGCATCCTCGCGGTGTCCGACGAGCCGCTCGTGTCGTGCGACTACAACGGCGACAAGCACAGCTCGACCGTCGACGCGGCACTCACCACGGTCGTGGGCGACATCGTCAAGGTCCTGTCCTGGTACGACAACGAGATGGGCTACTCGCAGCGCCTGTTCGACCTCGCGAAGTACGTCGGGGAGCGCCTGTAGCCATGCCCCTGCCCGCTGGCATCAGGAGCGTCGAGGAGCTCGCGGTCGAGGGCAAGCGCGTCTTTGTGCGCGTCGACTACAACGTGCCACTCGACAAGCAGACCAAAAACGTCGGCGACGACGCACGCATCAAGGCGACGCTGCCCACGCTGCGCCACCTCATCGAGCGCGGCGCGCGCATCGTTCTCGGTAGCCACCTCGGCCGTCCCGACGGCCAGGTCAAGCCCGAGTACACGCTCGAGCCCGTCGCAGCACGGCTCGCCGAGCTGCTCGATATGGAGATTGCGCTCGCCGATGAGCCTGTAGGCGACGGCGCCCGCAAGGTCGTCAGCGATCTGCGCGATGGTCAGATCGCGATGCTCGAGAATCTTCGCTTCAACCCGGGCGAAGAAGCGAACGAAGAGAGTTTTGCGCGAACGTTGGCGTCGTATTGCGACGTCTACGTCAACGATGCGTTCGGGACCGCCCACCGCGCACACGCGTCGACGGCAGGCATGGTGAAGTTCGTCGGCGACAAGGGCGCCGGCTTCGTGATGGCCAAAGAAATCGATTTCCTGACGCGACTGCTTGGCGACGTCGATCGTCCGTACGTCGCCGTGCTCGGCGGCGCGAAGGTCTCCGACAAGATCGAGGTACTCGATGCGCTGCTCGAGCGCGTCAACGGCATCGTCGTCGGTGGCGCGATGGCGAACACGTTCCTCGAAGCGCAGGGCAAGAACGTCGGCAAGAGCAAGGTCGAGAAGGACAAGCTCCCGATCGCGCGTAACTTCCTGCGTAAGGCGAGCGAGAAGAAGGTCGCCGTTCATCTGCCGACGGATGTGTTGTGCGGTAGCGGTCTCGATGACACGAATCCGGTCGCGCTGCGCGTCGATCACATCAGCGACCATCAGATGGCGCTCGACATCGGGCCCGGCACGATCGAGCTGTTCCGCCGCGTGCTCACCGAAGCGCGCACCGTGTTCTGGAACGGACCGATGGGCGTGTTCGAGAAGCCGCAGTGGGCCAACGGTACGCTCGCGGTGGCCAAGGCACTCGCGGACAACAAGCTCGCGCTCACCGTGGTCGGCGGCGGCGACTCCGCGGCCGCGGTCGCGCAGGCCGGGTTCGCCGACAAGGTCTCGCACGTGTCCACCGGCGGCGGCGCGTCGCTCGAGTTCGTGCAAGGACTCGACCTGCCCGGCATTGCCGCCCTTCGCCCGTGACTTCCGGAGTGCAACGAGAGCGCCCATCACCGCGCGCTTGCGCCACATCATGGCTGTGCTGGGGCGCCCCAACGTGACGTGAGCGGGACCGCCCCAGCGGAGTTTCAACGCTACGTGCTCGCCATCGTGAGCCACGACCTGCGCTCCCCGCTTCAGACGCTGATGATGGGATGGAGAACACCACCACCCGCATGCGCGGGATCATCGAGCGGCTGCTCGATGTCGTTCGCACGCAGCTCGTTGGTGGGATCGCGGTGTCCTCGACGGCAGCGGACCTCGCCGAGATCGTGACGGGCGCTGCGCGGCGTGTGGGACCGTGATCGCCTCGGGCAGGTCGTCGCGAGCGAGATCCTGCGCGCCCACGACGGCGAGATCAGCGTCGAGTCCGATGCCGCGTACACGACGTTCACCGTTCGAATGCCACTGCGCCGGCTCGGATCGTAGCCCGCGAAAAGTCGGTCGCGTGGCCTCATCA
>JAYVWH010000669.1:0-3254 GCA_043786265.1 Kofleriaceae bacterium
GAGGTCGGGCGCACGTAGACCTGCGCCTCGCTATCGAACGCGACGACGGCGATCTGATCGTTCGGTGACAGGACTTCTGCCGTGACACGCGCGGATTCCTTCGCGGCTTCGAGCTTGGGACCCTGCATCGAGCCCGAGCGGTCGATCACGAGCACGAGCGCGATGTCGGGCTGGTCCTTGATCTTCTCGGAGTCGAACCGCACCGGCATCATGTTCTCGACGGTCGTGCGCTCGTAGCCGCCCGACCCGAAGGAGTCCTCGCCACCGGCCATGATCAGACCGCCGCCGAGTACCTTGACGTACTGGTCGAGCGCCGCCATCTGGCCTGCGCCCATCAGGTGGGCCGGAACATCGGACACCAGCACCAGGTCGTACTTCTCGAGCTCCTTGGCGTTGCTCGGCAGGCCCTGCGGACCCCGCACGCTGACGTCGATGTTCTCGTGCTCGAGCGCCTTCTGGAGGTAGGTCGCGCTGCCGGGCTCACGCAGCATGCCGCCCTCGACATAGAGGACGCTCGGCCGGCCACGTACCGGCGCGGTCATCACCGCCGTGTTGTTCTTGGTCTCGGTGTCCTTCTCGACCTTGGTCAGACGCAGCTTGTAGGTCGTCGCGCCTGCGTGCTTGGCGTCGGACTTGAACTTGATGAGGTTCTTGCCCTCGTGGAGGTCGACCGTCTTGGTCGGCTCGAGCGCGTTGGGGAACTCGTCCTGCTGCAGTGCGAGCGTCGCGCTCTGCGCCTCGGTCGCCCACACCTCGGCCGTGACGTCGAATGGCTGGCCGACCTTGACGTCGTCGGGCACGGTGACACCGACGACGCGGACCTCGCTCGTCTTGTCGGCTTCGAACGTGCGCCACGAAATCTTCACGTGCATCTCTTTGGCGCGGTAGGCCTCGACCGCGAGGTCGCCCTGTGTCTGGTTACCGTCGGACACGATGACCATGCGCGACAGATAGCCGTCGGGGTACAGGCCGTACGCGAGCTGCATCGCGGCCTGCGTGTCGGTGCCAGCGCCGCCCTTGCTGCGTTTGATCGCGGAGCTACGCGGCTTGCCATCCTCGGGGCGGACGACCTGCGGCTTCTCGGCGAACGTGATCACCTGCATGTCGCCATCGCCGACCGACTTCTCGAGCTCGTCGACGTATTTCTTGGCGGCATCGAGCTGCTTGTCGGAGATCGAATCGGACACGTCGACGAGGACGATCGTCGAGACTTTGCTGGTCTCCGTGATCCACGAAGGGCGCGCGGCCGCGACAGCGAGCGCCGCGATCACGAGCGAGCGAAGCGTGGCCTGGACCGTCTGCTGTGTGAGCGACAGGTCCGTCAGCGACAGCATGCGGAGCAGGTAGAGGAACGGGCACACCGCGACGAGCAGCAGCTTGTCGGGATCGAGCAGCGTGATCGGGCGCGACCCGACGTCGACGGGCACGGTCGCGCGGCCATCAATGAACGAGCTGACACCCATGTAGATCGCGACGGCGGCCGCAACGGCGAGCGCCGTCCAGAGCAGCACGCGCGGCTGCATGAACGCCCGCAGGAGCTTCCTCGGCTGGAACGCCATCAGACCGTGATCCTTCGGTGATACGTGATCCACTCGGTCACGATGAGCGCCATCGCGATCAGGACGAAGTACCACCACAGCCTCTGGCTACGCGTGATCGCGAACGCCTCGGGCGCCGAGAGCTTCTTGCCGCCCAATGTCAGCTCGGTCGACGGAGCGATGTCGGACTCGTCGACGGATGCGAGGTTCGCGGCGAGCTTGATCTTCGCCACGTCTTTGCCGTCCTCGCCCTTGGCCGTCACGTCATAGAAGCCAACCTGCGAGCCATAGAACGTCGCAAGTCCGTCGATGATCGGCGTCGCCGTCTCGGTGCCATCAGGGCTGATCACGCTTGCTTGCGTGGCGCCGACGACGCCGTCGAGTGGGATGCGCTCGCGGCGGCCGGTCGGATACGTGGTGAGCAGATCCGCCTGGTCACCGGCGAACCAGTCGAGTGTGTTGACGAGCAGCATCGGGAACGCGACGCGCAGGGGAAGGTCGGTCGCGCTCGCGCGGTCCGCGGCGGGCAGCGAGAAGCCGAATGCGACGAGCTTCCTGCGACCTTCGCGGCGCGCGACGACGATCGCGTCACGTACCGAGGACGCGAGCGCGGAGTCTCCCTTCACGGCATCGATCGTGAACGTGTTGGTGACGTCCGTGTGGACGTCGGACATCGTCACCCAGCGCATGACGGGGTGGTCCTCGGCGATCGAGGTGATCAGCGGGTCGCGAAGCTCTCCCTTGGTCACGAACGGCGAATTCGCGCCCGTCGGATGGAACATCAGGATGCTCGCGGGCGGTGCCGGCAGCGTGTCGGGTGTGTAGTCATCGTAGATCACGACGTCCATGCCGTCCGCAATCGCAGGGTTCGCGGCGTACTCGGTGGGCGTGACCTTCGTCGGATCGACGTTGTCGTAGACGAGCAGCGCGCCCTCGAGAAACAGGTTGTCCACGGTGACCATCAGGACCTTCTGCTTCTTGCGGGCAGGGAGCAGCGCGTAGGCGACGTCGTCGAGACCGAACAGGTCGGTCGTGCCGGCGATCGCCTGCTCCTTGTCGTCCTTCAATGCGCCGATCGTCGCGCGGAGCTGATTCTCCTCGCTCGCGGGCAGCTTTTCGTAGATGTGGCGAACGCGCTGGCCCGGCGCGAGCTCGATCGTGCGGCTGTCGACCGGGTTGCCGCCGTTGAGCAGCGTCAGCTTGCGCTTGGTCGGCTCCTTGCCGAAGTTCTGGATCTCGATGAAGACCTCGTAGGCGGCCTTGTTCGCGATGTAACGCCGCACGTTGAATGCGACGATGCCGACGTTCTCGCTCGAGCGGCCGACCGGTACGAACCGCACATCGATGCCCGACAGGTCGACGGCGGCGAGATTCTTGATCACGTCGGGCGATGCCGAGCCGCTGCCTGCGCCCGGCGGAGGTGCGGCTTGCCGGTCCCAGTTGACGAGGCCGAGCGCCGCTTCGGGGAACGCGCCGTCCGAGATGAGCACGACGAGCGGGTTCTTGCGATCGCGCAACGCATCGGCAGCGGCGCCAAGAGCGCGGGGCAGGTCGGCCGGCGTGTCGCTTGCGACCACACCGTCGAGCGCGGCGCCCGCGATGCCCTCGCTGTGGCTGACGCCGTTGACGTACTTGTGCAGCATCGCCTTGTCGTTGGTGAACCGCGACAGGGGCGTGGCCTGACCGTCGACCTTGACGATCATCGCGAGGTCACCA
>JAYVWH010000670.1:0-7112 GCA_043786265.1 Kofleriaceae bacterium
TGGCCGCGCGGGCCCGATCTTCGGATCGGGCTTTGGTCGTTTTCGGCGGATGCCACGCGGTCGGGCGGCTGAAACCGCGGGCGGGTCGGGCCGGCTGAAACCACGGGGGCGGGCGGCTGAAACCGAGGCGGGGCCCGCAACTGAAATCCACGCGGGTGTGCGATCCGCTCCAGTTGGTCGTTTCGTCATATTGATCCCGGCCGTACGCCGTGAGAACAAACCGGTTAATGAACAAACTGCTCGTCGTTACGGCCGCTCTAGCTCTCGCAGCGGGCTGCAAGAAGAAGGAAGAGAACAAGACCCCACCCCCGCCACCCAGTGGAAGCGGCAGTGATACGGCGGGCGGTGGCAGCGGATCCGCTGCGATGGCGCCGGCGCCCGATCCCAAGCTGGTGGAGCGCGGGGCATACGTTGCGAAGGCCGCCGGATGCCTCGTCTGTCACACGGCGCTCGGCCCGACCGGCCCCGACCTCGCCAACGTCGGCGCGGGCGGTTTGGAGATGAAGGAGAAGTTCGGAACGTGGCGGACGCCGAACATCACCCCCGACAAGGGCACCGGTATCGGCAACTGGACCGACGAGCAGATCCTCGCCGCTGTTCGCGAGGGCGTTCGGCCCGACGGCGCGAAGCTGATCCCGATGATGCCGTACATGAACTTCAACGTGATGACCGACGATGACGGCAAGGCCCTCGTTGCCTTCCTGCGGACGCTGAAGCCGGTTGAGCGCACGGTCGCCAAGAGCGAAGTGAAGATGGAGGCGCCACCGGTGCCGAAGCCGCCGAACCAGGCGCCCGGCAACGACGTCGCGAAGAAGGGCGCGTACTACGCGTCGCTCATGCTGTGCAATCACTGCCACTGGACGCCGAACAAGGAGTTCACTGCACCGGCGGGCATGGACAAGATGTTCTCCGGTGGCCTGCCGATGGAGCTGCCCCCGCTCGGTACGGGCACGTTGTTCGCGGCCAACCTGACATCGGATCCTGAGACGGGCCTTGGTAAGTGGACCGAGGAGCAGATCTTCACGACGATCAGGACGATGACGAAGCCCGACGGAAAAATGATCCAGGGCCCGATGCTGTTCATGCAGTCGCAGTGGAGCCAGCTCGACGATGCCGATCTCAAGGCCGTCGCAGGTTTCATCAAGGCGCTGCCGGCCGTGAAGAACAAGGTGCCGGCGAGCACGTTCAAGCCGCACCCCGCGGGTGGTCCGCCGGGTGCTGGGGGTGATGGTTCGGCCGCGGGGGGCTCGGCGGCTGCGGGATCGGGTGCTGCCGGTTCTGCCGCCGCCCGTTCGGCTGCAGGTTCTGGCGCGGCTGACTCAGCCGCCGAAGGTCACGGCAAGCAGAACTGACGGGCAGACGATCTCGCGTTTGCGCGGTCGTCGTCGAACCCGCGCCCACGTGGGTCATCGAACCCGCGCCCACGTGGGTCATCGAACCCGCGCCCACGTGGGTCATGGTCCGAATCGTCTCGATGCTGACGAAAATGATCGGATGGAAAACTTCGAAGCCTCGCAATCCCGCGGTATCTCGATTGTTTTAGCCGCATGGTAGGGTCGCGCCATGTCGATCCTCGACGAGCTCGAAGCACGTGGCCTGTTCGCGAACTGCACCGATCGTGCGGGTCTCGCGGAGCTGCTTGCCAAGGAAGGGCCCGTCTCGGCCTACGCGGGCTACGACCCGACCTCCGCGAGCCTCCACGTCGGCAACCTGGTTCCGACCATCCTGCTCAAGCGACTCCAGCTCGCCGGGCACCGCCCGATCATCGTGGTCGGCGGCGCGACTGGCATGATCGGCGACCCCTCGGGCAAGAGCGACGAGCGCAACCTGCTCGATGACACCACGCTCGCGACGAACCTCGCCGGCATCCGCGCACAACTGTCACGCCTGCTCGACTTCGAGAGCAGTGCCACCGGCGCGGTGATGGCGAACAACGCGGACTGGACGCGTGGCATCAGCTACCTCGAGTTCCTGCGCGATATCGGCAAGCACCTGACCATCAACTACATGATGGCGAAAGACTCGGTGAAGAGCCGCCTCGAGGGTGACTCGGGCATCAGCTACACCGAGTTCTCGTACATGCTGCTGCAGGCGTTCGACTTCGTGCAGCTCGCGAAGTCCCACAGCTGCCGCTTGCAGGTGGGCGGTAACGATCAGTACGGCAACATCACGGCAGGCTGCGAGCTGTCGCGCAAGATGGGCGGCGTCCAGCTGTACGGGCTCACCGCACCGCTGCTCCTCGATTCGACCGGCCAGAAGATGGGCAAGACGTCGACCGGCGAGCGCGTCTGGCTCGACGCGGAGCGCACGCCGCCATTCGAGTTCTACAAGTACTGGATTAACGTCAAAGATGACGACGCACCGCGCCTGTTGCGCCTGTTCTCACTGCGTCCGCTGGCGGAGCTCGATGCGGTGATCGCCGAGCACGAGATCGATCGCGCCAAGCGTCTCGCGCAACGCGAGCTGGCCCGCGCACTGACAAGCTGGGTCCACGGTGAAGCCACGGTCGCGCCCATCGAAGCGGCGAATCGCGTGTTCGAGACCGGCACGCTCGAGGGATTGAGCGCGACGGACCTGGCGACACTCACGAAGACGATCCAGACGGTCGATATCCCGCGCGCCGAGCTGGACACCGGGATCGCGATCATCGACCTGCTCGTGCGCAGCGAGATCAAGGACTCGAAAGGTAACGCACGCAAGCTGGTCGAGCAGGGTGGGGCCTACGTCAATAATGTCCGGATCTCGGACGTCAAGCACGTGGTCAAGGCCGAGCAGCTTGTCGGTGAGCAGCTGCTCCTGCTGCGTGGCGGTAAGAAGGACCTGCGCCTGATTCGCGCGGTCTAGATCACTCGTCTTCGTCGCGCAGGGCACGGGCGGCGTCGGGCTCGCGCGCGAATGCCCAGTCGTGATTGCCGGCGACGATCACTTTGTGACGATGGGGAAGGCTGCGAAGCCATTCCGCATCGCCGCGCAGCTCGTCGAGATCGCCGCTGCGGCACATATCTCCGGGACCACGAGGTCTGCGTGGAACGTGTGCGTGTCGGCGACGGCGACGATCCGCATCGTCACAGGTTTGGATTGATGACAGAGCTCGATTGCGCGTCGACGACGAGGTTCGCAACCAGGCGCACGCAATCCGCGAACACCTGCGGATGTTCGGCTTCGTCGTCGAGCATGTCGACGAGCCACGTCGAATCCAGCAGGCGTGACGTGAGCAGCCAACCGTCGGGGAGCTCACTGCCCGCATCGCGGTAGCCGCGCGCGAACGCCTCGCAGAATTTCTCGTCGTAACGCCTGGAGTAACGGAACAGTGAGCCGATGTCAGCGAGCGGCGATCCGGTCGTGGTGGTCTCCCAATCGATCACGCCGTTGACGCGCCAGCGATCGCCCGCTTGAAACACGAGCACGTTGCGGTGACCGAGATCGCCGTGCGAAAGGCAGACGGTGCCCCACGCCATCTGTGGCTCCGCAGCTTCCAGCGCTTTGAGCAACCCGTCGGCGAGCGGTGGCCCAATGCGTTTGCGGGCGCGACCGGTGGTGAGCTGCCTGTAGCTCTGCTCGAGGATCGGCGTGAGCTCGAACGGCGCGACGGCATCGGTGTGGGCAATCCAGGCGCACACCCGACCGAGCGGCTCGGCGAGCGAAGCGAACGCGTTGAACTGGCCCTGCTTGCGCAGATCGTGGAGCGTGATGCCTTCGATCCAACGATAGGTGATCACCATCCGGTCGGCATCGGCGTTGACTACCTCGGGGACCGGCACCGTACCGTGCAACAGCGTCAGCGAGGTGAGCTCGGTCTCGAACCAATCCTTGCCGCCGGCGTAGTGCTTGATGCCGAGGATCTCTCCGTCCTCGAGGACGACCTTGTGGATGGTGTTCGTGAGGCCCCCATCGACGCGCTCGACGCTGACAATCGGTCCCCCTGCCGCACGCTCGAGCTGCTCGCGGGAGATCTCGAGCAGCGGGAAGACGCGCACATCCGTCAGGACGGTATCGATGCGCACGCGTCGAGCCTAGCGTGTTCCCTCCGCGTCTGGCTACCAGGTTACTTTGGGGGTTGGTGGATACTTCTGGGCTCCGGACCTGGCACCGGTTTTTCACATCCGGATGACGCTGCTCGACGAGCGCCGGCGGACGTGATCCGCGCAGCTCAGCGTGCGTAGTCGGAGGCGCGGGTCTCGCGGACGACCACGACGCGAATCTGGCCGGGATACGTGGCCTCGGTCTCGATCGTTCGGGCGATCTCCTTGGACATCACGATCGCCTGCGCGTCGTCGACCTGGTCGTTCATCACCATCACGCGAATCTCGCGGCCGGCCTGCAGTGCGAACGCGCGCTCGACCCCGTTGAAGCGCTTGCAGATCGCTTCCAGATCGTCGAGGCGCTTGATGTAGGACGCGAGCTGCTCGCGACGAGCGCCGGGACGCGCAGCGGACAGCGAGTTCGCAGCGGCGACGATGTGATCGAGCAGCGAGCTCGGCTTGGGGCCTGTGTCGTCCCCGTGGTGTGCGGCGATTGCCTGGCAGACTTTTGGCGATTCGCCGTGGCGGCGGCAGAACTGCGCGCCGACGTCGCCGTGCGGGCCTTCCTGCTCGTGGTCCGCGGCCTTGCCGATGTCGTGAAGCAAGCCGGCTCGACGGGCGAGCTTGACGTTAGCGCCCAGCTCGGCCGCGATCAGGCCAGCGAGATAGCCGACCTCGATCGAGTGCAGCAGCACGTTCTGCGCGTACGACTGGCGGAACTTGAGGCGGCCCAGGTTCTTCACGAGGTCGGGATGCACGCGGTGCAGACCGAGATCGAACACCGCTTGCTCGCCTGCTTCCTTGCAGACCTTCTCGACGTCTTTCTCGGCCTTGCGCACGCACTCTTCGATGCGCGTCGGGTGAATGCGGCCGTCGGCGACGAGCGCCGAGATTGCAAGGCGAGCGACCTCGCGGCGGACCGGGTTGAAGCAAGAGATCGTGATTGACTCGGCGGTGTCGTCGATGATGAGGTCGATGCCGGTCGCGGCTTCGAGGGCTCGAACGTTGCGGCCCTCGCGGCCGATCAGGCGGCCCTTGAGATCATCGGACGGCAGCGGAATCACCGCGACCGTGCGCTCGTGAACGAACTCGCTCGCGAAGCGCTGGATCGCCGTGGCGACGATCGTCTTCGCGCGTGCGGTCGCTTCTTTCTGCGCCTCGTCTTCAATGCGCTTGATCTCGACGGCGGCCGACTGCAGGGCCTGACCGCGAACTTCTTCTTCGAGCTTCTTGCGCGCGGCTTCTTCAGATAGCCCGGCAATCTGCTCGAGCTTCTTGCGTGCCTCGGCCTGCGCGGCCTCGGCCTTCTCGACGGCAGAGTCGGCTTGCTTGACCTTGCCGTCGACGCTCTTCTCTTTCTTGTCGAGCTCCCCGGCGCGCCGCTCCGCGTCCTTCTTGGCCTTGTCGACGTCGCGCTCCTTGCCGCCGAGCGCGTCTTCGCGCTTCTGCAGCTCGGCCTTGCGCGCCTTGAGCTCCTCGTCGAGCTCCGCCTTGCGCTTGCGCGCGGCCTCCTTGCCCTCGACCTCGGCGCTCTGCTTGATCGCCTCGACCTCGGCGCGTGCCGCAGTGCGGATCTTCTCGGCCTCTTCCTCGGCGACCTTCGCTGCGCCGGCATCGCCGCGCGATCGTCCAAGACGCGAGCCCAGGAACACGCCGAAGGCGAGCCCGATCACGACCGCCGCGAGGAGATAGATCGGCTCCATCAGCTTCCGGCTCCCCGGTACGTGGCCGTCTCGGTGACGACGTAGTGCAGCAGTGCGTCGTGCGCATCGAGCGGGACGCTCTCGACGAGCTGGCACTCGAAAGCGATGCCGATGCGCAGCGCATTCGGTGCGTGGACGAGCGTCGCGTCGTAATAGCCGCGGCCCCAGCCAACGCGTCCGCCGCCGCGATCGAATGCGAGGCCGGGAATCACGAAGGCAGCAATGATTGCAAGGTCGACGGCCGAGGCGTCGGGGCGAGGTTCGCGCAGCCCGAAATGCGCGCTCACGAGCTCGTCGATCGCGACCTCGCAAAACGCGAGCGTTCGCTGTCCCGCGACGATGCGAGGGTACGCAACACGGAGTCCGCGCGCGCGCAGATCGCGGTCGAGCGTCGTGGTCTCGACCTCCGTGCCCTTTGGCGCGTACAGGCCGACGAGTGAACCGGAGGGTAGGGCGGCGAGTTCGGTCTCCACTGTCGCCGCGATCGCCTCGCTCGCTGCGACGCGCGCAGGCTCGGGCATCTTGTCGCGCAGCGACAGCACCGTACGCCGCGTGATCGGCTTGGTCCGCATCGGGTCCGTGGTCGGGATCAACGGGCTATACGATACCGACCGACTCCCGGGGATCAAGCACTAAGCCATCGAATCGCCAGGGAAAAGCGAGCGAGACTCTGCTCAGCGAACGATCGAGTGTTGGCGCATGATGAAGTTCGCCAGCGGGCGACGGTGTCGCTCGATGTCGCCGACAAACCGCAATGCCATCCCTGCGCGCGGCCCGTTCTCGACGCGGACGACCTCCGCCATCAGTCGCAGTGTCTCTTCGCCGGGCAGATCGAGATCGAGCTCGGCGGCGGACCCGGGCGCCATCGCCCTCGGCGATCGCATGAACAGCCCGCTACGTGAAACATCCTCAACGACGCCGTCGATGACCAGGCCCTCAGCCTTGAACTGCGCCCGGGCTCGGACAGGGACTCGAACTGCTGCCCGCTGGTCCATGTGGTGAAAGCTAAGCTATCGACCCACTACCCAGGAAGCAAGCCTTTCTACACCCTCACCCATGCCGCATCGCGGCGTAATCGTTCAGAACGATCGCTCCCGCGGTCGGACCGCCGCGTAGGACGTTGCGTTCCTACAACAGCTGAGGCAGATTGCAGCGCCCAAATGAGGGCCCATAGCTCAGGTGGTAGAGCACCGGCCTTTTAAGCCGAGGGTCGAAGGTTCAAATCCTTCTGGGCTCACGCGCCGATAGCAACAAACAGCGATCAAGACCCCGTCGTCCAGAGGCCTAGGACACCCGCCTTTCACGCAGGTAACACGGGTTCGAATCCCGTCGGGGTCGCTTCAGTTTTCCGTCGAAGATTTCGAGACAGGCCGGTTTCCGGGCAACG
>JAYVWH010000671.1:0-3267 GCA_043786265.1 Kofleriaceae bacterium
TGCATCGAGC
The DNA here is from genome assembly GCA_043786265.1 of Kofleriaceae bacterium. GTDB lineage: Bacteria > Myxococcota_A > Polyangia > Haliangiales > Haliangiaceae > JABFXX01. Next base: position 11 of record JAYVWH010000671.1, read on the forward strand.
CGCTGTTGGACGAACCCTGCCACAGCGTCGATCCGACGACCTCGCCGAGCGTCCAGCCGCCACCGGAAGTCGCCTTGACCGAGACGTCGAGTGCGAGCGGCGTGACGAAGTAGTCGAGCTCCTGGTTGAACACTTCCGTCGCGGCGGCTGCGTCCTCGAGGAAGTAGAAGTTGCCAGCGCCGTGCTCCGCGAGACCGCGCATCAGCGCGACGTCGAACGACAGGCCGACGCCGATCGTCGTGAGGCCGATGCCCCGCTCGACGTGGCCATCGGTCATCGCGATGATGTCAGGCGTCGACGTGTTGCCTGCGGTCGCGAGGCCGTCGCTGAGGAAGATCACGCGATTCTGGCGCTCGGTCGAGAACGCCTCGGTCGACAGCTCGAAGCCCTGCTCGAGGCCGCCGTAGATGTTCGTCGAGCCGCGCGGCGTCAGGCCGTCGATCAGCGAGCGCAGCTTCGGACGATCGAGCGTCGCGCCGAACGGTGCCAGCACGTCGACGACGTCGTCGAACTGCACGAGCGCGAGGCGATCACCGTCGGCGAGATTGTCCACCAGCGTGCGCAGGCCCGACTTCACCTTCTCGAGCCGATTGTCATCTGCCATCGAGCCGGAGTGATCCACCACGACCACGAGGTTGAGCGGCTTGCGTGTGATCGTCGTGGGATCGATGTTCGTGCTGACCGCGATCTGCAGCGTTGCCTGGTGATTGCCGGTGAGCCAGTCGTGGCCGACCGCGACGCCGGGCGTCAGGCAGATGCTGCGCGTGCAATCGGTCGGAGGCGGTGCGAAGTGTTCGTTGAAGAAGCCGTTGGCATCGAGGGTGTCGGCACCCGGGACGCCACCGGATTCGAGGATGCCGCGGAACTCGCCGATGTCCTGCTGGCCACCGAAGCTGACGCCGCCACCCCCGTTACCGGACGAGGCGCTGTCGGCACCGCTGCCAGCGCAGCCGGCGGCGAGGACGAGGAGACCGAGCGATAGGCGATTCATGCCTTCCCATTCAGCACGGCCGGTGCCACCTGGATCGGCGCGATTTCAGCGAGATAGCCACCGCCAACTTACCCGCCGACGCACCGCGATCTGACATCGGTGTCGTGGGTAGGATGCGCCCGCCATGCGCCGTCTCCTCGTCCTTGTTGTCCTCGCAGCGTGCTCGTCGCCCAAGCTCACGCCCAAGCCGTTGCCGCCGGCCGCCCCTGCAGATGCCGCGGTCGCACCGATCGCAGATGCGCTACCCCCGAGCGTCGATGCAGCGGTCGCGGTTGCACCCACGCATCCGTATCGCACCGATGCAAACAACTACGGGGAGCGCGCCGAGCTCGGCGGCGCAGGCAAGACCTTCCTGGTGACGGCGGAGGATGGTATCGCGGCAAAGATCGGGCGCGACGTGCTCGGCGACGGCGGCAATGCGGTCGACGCCGCGGTTGCAGTTGCATTCGCACTCTCGGTCACGCGACCGACGGCGGGAAATCTCGGCGGTGGCGGCTTCGCGGTCGTGCGCACGGGCAAGCACAAGGTCGAGGCGCTCGACTTTCGCGAGGTCGCGCCCGCTGCGGCGACTGCCGATATGTACAAGACCGAGAGCGACTCGCTCGTCGGTCCGAAGGCTGCCGGCGTGCCCGGCTCGGTCGCGGGGCTGTGGGCGATGCACAAGAAGTGGGGCAAGAAGAAGTGGAAGGATCTGGTCGCGCCGGCGATCGCACTCGCGAAGACAGGTTATCCGGTGACTGCGTATCTCGCGAAGGCGCTCGGTCGCCGGGCGAAGATGGCTCCCGTCAGCGGCGAGTTCGCGGCGCGGTTCTTCCCGGGCGGCAAACCGCTCGAAGCCGGCGCCACGGTCACCAATCCCGAGCTCGCGACGGTGCTCGAGCGGGTTGCGGCGAAGGGACCCGATGGCTTCTACAAGGGCGCCACCGCAAAGGCGATCGCGGCTGGCATGAAGGCCGACGGTGGGATCATCACCGAGAAGGATCTGGCCGCGTACAAGGTTCAGTGGCGCAAGCCGCTCGCATTCGAATATCGCGGCAAATGGCTCGCGACGATGCCACCGCCGTCGTCGGGCGGCATCGTGCTCGCGATGACTGGCAACATGCTGCGCGACGTAGATCTCGCGAAGGCCGGCTGGCACTCGGCGGTGCACGTGCACTGGCTCGCGGAAGTCTGGCGTCGTGCTTTCGCCGCGCGCAACGAGGTGATCGCCGATCCGGCCTTCGTCAAGACGATCCCCGTCGCCAAGCTGACTTCACAGGCAGAAGCAGAACGACTGAAGAAGACGATCACCGATCGCGCGACGCCGTCGGCCGACGTGCCGGCGCTGCTCGAGGGTTCGAACACCACGAACTTCTGCGTCGTCGATGGCAAGGGCATGGCGGTCGCGCTGACGACCACGCTCAACACCTCGTTCGGTAGCGCATACATGGTGAGCGGCGTCTTGATGAACAACGAGATGGACGACTTCGCGACGCGGCCGGGTCAGCCGAACGCGTACGGCCTCGTGCAAGGCCAGGCGAACAAGATCGTCGCGGGCAAGCGGCCGCTCTCGTCGATGTCGCCGACGATCATCGAGGACGACAAGGGCGTGTTCATGGTCGTCGGCGCGCAGGGCGGGCCGCGCATCATCACCGCCGTGTGGCAGGTGATCTCCAACGTGCTCGACTTCAACCTGCCGGTGACCGCTGCCGTCGCGGCGCCGCGCGTGCATCACCAGCACCTGCCCGATGACGTCGTGATCGACGACGGGGGCCTCACTCGCGAGGCGGCCGATACGCTGGAAGGGCTCGGCTACAAGCTGGTGTGGAGCATGCCGGAGCGGATCTATGCCGGCGCGAATGCGATCGTGAAGGTCGATGCGGGCTGGTCGGGCGCGGTCGACTGGCGCAGCGGCGATGGCGCCGCGCTTGGCGACTAGAGAAGCGCCGTCGGTTGGTCGCCTCGAAAATCGATCACTTGATCCTCGGAGCTCCCACCCGCTACCCATGCATGCCGGGGGTGCCGCGCATTCTCCCGGAGCCAGCGCGGGCGTCCATACGGGTCACCGCGACCGCCGCGCGTTCTCCCGGGCCAGTGCTCGCCGCCGAGCGGCCGGGATGTCCGTGATCTCGAGCGGATGCCCAGCGCGCTTCCACCCAGTCCTCAACAACCACGAATGTGGCTCGGCCACGGTTCGAGTCTCCGGCGGTGCGAGTCCATTCCTCCAAGACTCATCCTTCCAGCCGTCGAACCACCAAGCCGACGAGAACGGATCGATGCCGTTGAA
>JAYVWH010000672.1:0-5881 GCA_043786265.1 Kofleriaceae bacterium
ACAAGGAGCTGGTCGGGCGTGTTCCTGGCTCGAAGATCGCGGGCAGCTCGATCCAGTACTACGTCGAGGCCAAGGACCCGGCCGGCAACATCATCGCGCGGTCTGGCAAGTCGACGAGCCCGAACCTCATCAACGTCGACAACACCGTCGCCGCGCGGTTCTACCCGGACTTCACCGACGAAGCCGGCGACGCCGGTGGTGGGTCGACAACGACCAACCCAGCCCGTCAGGAGCGCGATGAAGATCCGCTCAGCCGCGGTGGCGGCGGCAGCAAGGGCGGCGGCGGCAACTCCGGGCCCCCCGTCGAGGATCCGGTCACCACGAGCTCGGGCACGCCGGGTCACGGCTTCAGCGATGTTGGCAGCTCCAAGTTCAACAAGGCGAAGTGGATCTCGACCGGCCTCGCGGGTGGTCTGCTCGCGGGCGCGATGATCACGTACATCCTCGGCTCGCAGCAGGCCTCGAACATCGAGGCCGACCGCGACGCCCGCGGCGGCATGGCCTGCGCTTCGCCGCCGTGCTTCGACTTCGACACCTACGACATCGACGTGCAGGCCGCGGGCAGCCGCTACAACACGATGCACACCCTCACGATGGTGACCGGCGTGATCGCCGCTGGCGTTGCAGGTTACTTCTGGTACCGCGAGCTGACCGCGAAGAAGCGCGGTGACACGCGCACCGTCGGTCGCATCAAGAACCCGTCTCCCGAGCTGGTTTTCGTGCCGTCGCTCGGCGAAGGCTTTGCGGGCGCCGCTGCCGCGGCGAGCTTCTGAGGTCCTCATGCGTACGCTTATCCTGACTTCGATCGACTCCGCACCGCCTTCGGCGGCGCTGCGCGCCCCGGCAAAGCCGGGACTTGCGATCGACTCCGCACCGCCTTCGGCGGCGCTGCGCGCCCCGGCAAAGCCGGGACTTGCGATCAATCTCCGCATCGCCGTCGGCGCTGCTGCGCGGACCGGCTCGCCGGTCCTTGGGATCCTGTTCGCGACGCTTGCCGCCGCGTGCACGCCCTACTCTCCCGACCTTGGCGCTGCACCGTTCCGGTGCGGTCCGACGACCCAGACCCCGCGCTGCCCCGACGGCTACACCTGCATCCCCGGCCAGGGCTCCAACAACCCGCCCGAGGTCTGCATCGAGAACGGCGGCGACGGCACGATCCCCGATGGTGGTACCGGCAAGTGCGCCGATGACCGCTCGCTCGAGCCCAACGACAACACGTCCACCGCGTGGATCACGCCCGTGGACAACACGAAATCGTTCCCGCTGTCGTCGCTGGCGATCTGCCCGGCCGGCGACAAGGACACCTACTCGGTGATGATGACGACGGCGAACGAGAACCTGGAGATGATCGTCGAGTACGAGGCCGGCGGCGCCGACCTCCAGGGCGCGATTCTCAACTCGGGTGGCATCGCGATCGCGAACGCGACGATGACGACCGCGAACACCAAGCGCGCGTACACGCCGAACCTGCCCACCGGCATCTATTACGTGCAGGTGAGTGGTCCGGCTTCGGGCACGCTGACGACGAACAACTACAAGCTGAACATCAACGTCACCGGCCCCTGAAGCGGGGAACGTTCGGCGGTCGTCGGCCTGGTCGTGAACCTTGACGGCGACGTGAACGTGGACGTGGACGTCTTGTGTCGCGCTGTCATGTGCGTCGTTCACGTCGCCGTCCATGTTCACGTCGCCTCCCACCACGACGCTCTCAGAACGCGCCGCGCGTGCCGATCGCAATCGCGGTCTCGCCCGGTGCGATCGCGGTCTGCGCAAACACCCGCACATGCCGCGTGTGTACAGCGAAACCCAGAAGACCGTGTGCGGTCAGGGCGGACGGACCGTTCTCGCCCGACCCGACGATCACGACGCTGCCGATCGGTACATGAGCATCGAGGTAGGTCAGCGGGCTGTCGAGCGCCGCGACGATCTTGCTCGACCCTGCCGTGACATCGACTCCGAAACCGCCGTAGAGCGCGAGCGGTCCCACGCGTCCGCCCGTGGTGACCTCGAGCGGCACGGTGATGGTGTTCGAAGTGACGTCGAGCGTGCCGGTCGAGAACATGTTGATCGTGTACTTCTCGACAACGCCGCCCTCGTTGCCCACTGCGGTGAAGTGACTCTCGATCGGGGTGTCCATCGCTTCGCCCACGGTCCAGTTCGAGTACTCGAGACCCGTTGTCACCGCGACGCCGGTCCAGCGGAGCTCGCGATGCCGCACGGGCGGCACGAGCTGGTACTGGACGTGGGTAGCGAGGGTGAGGAGGTGTCCCGTCAGGGCGCGGATCGTGGTCGCTTCGTAAAAGCCACTGGCGAACAGGGTCCAGCGCGGGTGCTGCCAGCGGCCGAGGTTGACGCCGCTCATCACGGTGAGGTTGGCGATCGACCCGCCGAGGATGCCGCCGCTGTCGGTCGTGCCGATCGCAACATCGGCGTGCACTCCGATGGCCGCAACACCGACGAGGATCTGGCCAGGATCGACGTCGTAGTCGACACCGACGCTGCGCTGAGCGAACGCGCCGGTGTCGGCGAACGCGTTGAGCAGACTGTCGAGCCGCGCGAGCTTGTACAGCTCCTCGATCTTGTCGTGCGCGCGCTGGATCAGCTCCGGGATGCTGACGTTGAGGCGGCTCGCCACCTTCATGCCCTCGTCGTTCAGCATCACGGTGACGGACGAATCGGCCTGCGCGACCGCCGACCACGTCAACATCATCATCGCCGCAGCGCGCCTCACCGGGCAAGCGTACCGGAACCCGGGGCGATCAGGCTGCGTCGAGCTTGAAGGCCCACCGCTTCACCTCGGCGGTGAGCTCGTTGTCATTCCCGATCGTCGCGCGCTGCTCGAGCAGGGCCAGAGCAACGGTTGCGCCCGCGTAGTCTTGCCGCTCCCAGCACGCCCTCAGCTCCAGCCTGAGTAGTGCGATCTGCTTGGCTTCTGCGTAACTCATCGCCGCCCCATGTGCCTGCTGGCAGTTAATGAAGTGCCCATCGTCAAATTCGTCGGTGAAACGCTCTGCGGCAACTTTTCAGACGTATGACGGGCCGATCTATTGCTTCACGCACATGTGGGTGCCGCCATTGGGTTGCTTGGTTTGACGTGTGCCCCAGCGCCGGGCTACGCTCTCGAAAATTCATGTCTTTTGGGGAGCGACTGGCATGAGCCGGATTGGAGAGCTGCTGGTTCGAGAGAAGATGCTCTCGCTTCAACAGCTTCAACAGGCACAGGATGAGGCAAAGCGCACGGGCAAGCGGCTGGGAGCCACGCTCGCGCGGCTCGGCTACGTCGATGACCAGCGCCTGACCCAGTTCGTCGCGAAACAGTACAGCCTTCCGTCGATCGACCTCTCGCAAATCGAGATCGATCAAGCGGTGCTCAAGCTCGTGCCGCGCGAGATCTGCGAGAAGCACCAGGTCATCCCGGTCCGGCGCAACGGCCCGACTCTGATCGTCGCGATGGCGGACCCGTCGAACATCTATGCGATCGACGAGCTGAAGTTCCTCACGCAGTACAACATCGAGCCCGTCGTCGCCTCCGAGGGAATGGTCGAGCAGGCGCTGGCGAGGTACTACGACAAGGGCCCGAACCTCGACGAGATGGTCAACGACCTCGGCGACATCGACAACGTCGATTACGCCTCGACCTCCGACGAGAACGTCAACGTCGTCGACCTCGAGAATCAGGCTGGCGAAGCGCCAGTCGTGAAGCTGTGCAACGCCATCTTGCTGTCCGCGATCAAGAAGAAGGCCAGCGACATCCACGTCGAGCCGTACGAGAAGAGCCTGCGCGTGCGGTTCCGCATCGACGGCATTCTGCAGGAAGAGATGCGGCCGCCGCTCAAGCTGCGCAACGCGATCACGTCGCGTCTGAAGATCATGGCGTCGCTCGACATCGCCGAGCGCCGCTTGCCCCAGGACGGTCGCATCAAGCTCAAGATCGGCGGTAACCGCGAGATGGACTTCCGCGTCAGCGTGCTCCCCACGCTGTACGGCGAGAAGATCGTCATGCGTCTCCTCGACAAGCAGAGCCTGCAGCTCGACATGACGAAGCTCGGCTTCGACGTTGGCCCGCTCGAACACTTCAAGGAAGCGATCAAGAGGCCGTACGGCATGGTGCTCGTGACCGGCCCCACCGGTTCCGGCAAGACCACCACGCTGTACTCGGCGCTGTCCGAGCTCAACACGATCGATCGCAACATCTCCACCGCCGAGGATCCGGTCGAGTTCAACCTGCACGGCATCAACCAGGTGCAGATGCACGAGGACATCGGCCTCAACTTCGCGACCGCCCTGCGCGCCTTCCTGCGCCAGGACCCGAACATCATCATGGTCGGCGAGATTCGTGACTTCGAGACAGCCGAGATCGCGGTCAAGGCGGCCCTCACCGGCCACTTGGTGCTGTCGACGCTTCACACAAACGACGCGCCGTCGACGGTGTCGCGCCTTCTCAACATGGGTATCGAGCCGTTCCTCGTGACGGCGTCCGTGAACCTCGTCGTCGCTCAACGCCTCGCGCGCCGTATCTGCGCTGACTGCAAGATCCCCGCGGAGAAGCACCCCGAAGCGCTGCTCAAGATGGGCATGACCGACGAGCAGGTCCGCAACGCCAAGGTCATGAAGGGCAAGGGCTGCCAGACCTGCAACAACACCGGCTACAAGGGCCGCGTCGCGCTTTACGAGGTCATGCCGTTCACCGATCCGCTCAAGGAGCTCGTGCTCCAGGGCGCGTCAGCGGCCGAGATCAAAGCCGAAATGATCCGCGGCGGCACGATGTCGCTGCGTCTCGCGGGCATCGCGAAGATCCTCGATGGCATGACCACGCCGGAAGAAATTCTTCGCACCACGGTGGACGACTAACCATGGCACTCAGCCTCCAGGCACTGCTCAAAGCGATGGTGGACAAGGGAGCATCGGATCTCCACATCACCACCGGCTCGCCCCCTCGTCTGCGCATCGACAACGAGCTGGTGCGGCTGCAGACCGATCCGCTCAGCCCGGTCGACACCAAGACGCTGTGCTACTCGGTCATGAACGACGCGCAGAAGCTCCGGTTCGAAGAAGACCTCGAGCTCGACTTCTCGTTCGGCATTCGTAACCTCGCCCGGTTCCGCGCGAACGTCTACATGCAGCAAAGCTGCGTCGCGGGTGCGTTCCGTTTGGTGCCGTACAACATCATCCCGCTCGAAGAGATCGGCCTGCCGCCGGTCGTTGCCGAGCTCGCCGACAGGCCGCGTGGCCTCGTGCTCGTGTGCGGCGCGACCGGTTCGGGCAAGTCGACGACGCTCGCGTCGATGATCGACCGCATCAACACGCGCATGCGCGGTCACATCGTGACCGTCGAGGATCCGATCGAGTTCCAGCACAGCCACAAGGCGTCGCTGGTCAATCAGCGCGAGATCGGCCGCGACAGCCAATCGTTCAAGCGCGCGCTCAAGTACATCCTGCGCCAGGACCCGGACGTCGTGCTCGTCGGCGAGATGCGCGACCTCGAGACCGTCGAGGCCGCGCTGACGATCGCCGAGACCGGCCACCTTTGCTTCGGAACGCTTCACACCAACAGCGCGATCCAGAGCATCAACCGCATCATCGACGTGTTCCCCTCGCACCAGCAGGGCCAGGTGCGCGCCGTGCTGTCGTTCGTGCTCGAAGGGGTCGTATGTCAGGCCCTGATCGCCAAGAGCAGCGGCGTCGGACGCTGCCTGGCCTCCGAGGTCATGGTGCCGAACGCCGCGATCAGAAACTTGATCCGCGAGGACAAGCTGCATCAAGTCTATTCGCAGATGCAGATCGGACAGAACAAGTTCGGCATGCAGACCTTCAACCAGTCATTGTGCGACCTCTACCTGCGCAAGCAGATTTCGCTCGAAGAGACGCTCGGTCACTCGAG
>JAYVWH010000673.1:0-1894 GCA_043786265.1 Kofleriaceae bacterium
CATCCTCCCCCACGTGAACAGGGTGTCGAGCGCCAGCCCGGCGGTCTTCGAGTGTCCCAGATAGAGATCGAGGCCGGCACGCAGCGTCCAGATGATGCCGCCGCTGGTCAGCCCATCTGCATCGCACGCATCGCAGCCGGTGCGGAACAGGGCACCGACGTCGGCCGCGAGGTCCAACCGCGCTTCGACCCGGCGGCTCCGCACCAGCGCGGGGGTGATCGTGATCCCGAGCGACCACGGGATCATATTCATCGACTTCTGTGCGCCGCCGTAGACTGTCGAGGTCACCGACGTGTGCTGGAACCCGAACAGCATCTCGAGCCCGAACGTGGCGCGTCCGCTGAAGACGAGGCCTAGCTCGGCTCCGGTCGTTCGGCCCTCAGGCGGGTGGCTACCGCTGGCGTCGTTCACGTGCCATCCGCGGCCGCTGAGGACACCGACTGTGAACCGCTGGAGCGGGAGCGGGCGATGCGAACCACCGCCGGAGCTACTGCTGCTCGCAGCGCCGTCACTCTCGGTGCAGGAATCGAGACCACCGAGGTTGCCCGCGGCGATGAAGTAGTCACGACGTGAATCGGACGACCGGACCGAGTTGCACTCGTCCTCGGACGCGAACGGCCCCTCGGTGCCGCTGATCGCGAGTTGGTTAGGCGCGCACTCGCCCGAACAGCGCCAGGCGTAGGACCAGGCGCCAGCATCGGCACCGCGTGTCGCGGCCACCAGGAGCCCAATCACCAGAGCCACCACCCTCATGACACCAAGTTAACATGACGGGCGTCGCCGTTCCGAACCGATGTCGGCCGGACGTGGTCGTCTGGATCCGCCGCATCAGGCGAGTGCTCGGCTCGAACGTGGTCCGCGCCGCGCTCGAGAGCGGGTCCGCGCCCTCGTGCGCGATCCGAAGCGGGCGAAGCTACCCGCAGGGTGACGCGCTCGACCTCGGCTCGATGCAGCACGCGGCTGAGGCTGCGACGCAGTGTTCCATCGTGGCAAATGTCGTTCAGCGACGTGACGTGATGTAGATCTGAAAGTTTATCAGATCGCGATCGCTCGAGAACACCATCGTGCGCTCGTCGGATGAAACCCATGGATCGCGATCGTTGATTCCAGGTAGTGCGATGACACTGACCTGCGTTCGGTTGCCGTACGGTACTCCGCTCGAAGTTCGAGACGCGCGGTAGACGTGGAACTTGTCGTCGCCCATCGGCGGCGTGAGATAGTTGGAAGAGTAATACAGCACGCCCGAGCGCGGCTCGACCGGGTCGCACTCGCTCTTGTCCGCGACGTCGAGGGAGTCGAGCTTGGTGAGCGTGCCCCACGGATCGCCGGTCGATGCGCGGGTCGCGGTGTAAAGCGCTTCCTGCGCCTCGTTGAGACCACTGCACAACACGACACGCAGCTGATCGCTCTGTGCGAAGGCTCCCCGAGTCACCGACGGTCGTGCTCAGCTCGGCGACCCTGGTCGGTGTGGTCCACGGCTGGTCGCGGTCGGTACGCGTCGCGACGTAGATGTCGTGACCGGCCGCGCCGCGGTCGCTCGAGAAGTAGATCGCCTTGCCGTTGCCGGTGATCTTCATCGTCGTCTCGCTCGATACCGAGTTGAGTGCGACGACCGGCGCAGGTGTGCCGAACGGCAGATCGATTGATGTGCGCGTCGCGGCCCAGATGTCCTCCATGCCGAGACCGCCGGTGCGCGTCGAGCCGAAATAGATCTCGAGGAGGTCGTCGGTCAGGCTCGGATCGTCGGCGCCGAACGGATCGGCGATCTCGGCGATCTTCATCGGCGTGGTCCAGCCCAGCGTCTCGTTTGCGTTAGCCATGGCGTCGAAGCCGGCATCGCGCATCGCCCGGCGACTCGTATAGCCATGGCGTCCGGTATGCGGACGTGGAGCGT
>JAYVWH010000674.1:0-5444 GCA_043786265.1 Kofleriaceae bacterium
ATTCGCGACGCGGCACCTCTAAGATCAGGCGTGCATGCCGTCTCGACCATACCGCGTGAGAACTTCGACGTGAGCTCGCCAAGGCGCACCGCAGGATCGGCCACCTCGGTTCCAACAGTGCCCCGGAACTCGCAGGCGTGCGCGAGCGCTGATGAGAAGCTGCCGCCTCCGGGCGCCACGCGCAACTCGACCGCGACCGGGCTCGGGTCGCCGACGATCGCAGCCATCATCACATTCCGCGGGTCGCTTTTGAGGCCTCTGAACACGCTGGCATAGCTGCTGATCGGCATCAGGTACTCGCCGGTCTCGTTCGAGCGGCAACCGGACTTGGGTCCGACCTGGTTCATGTCGCTCGTCGCCTGATCGCACGTGACACCAAACCGCGTGCAGCGGAACGATTGCAGCGGACCGAGCGTGGCATCGTTGCCCATGAGCGTCGAATGAGCCATCGAGCAATCGTCCTCGTCGGCGAGCACGATGATCGCAAGCCCTGCCTCAGGACGTAGGAAACCGGTATTGGCCGGGTTGTCGAGCGCACGTCTCGCAGCTTCGGCGTGTTGTTCGAACCCGCAACCGCTTGCTCCCAACGAGAGGAACCCAGCGATCGCATCGGAGAGCGCGCCGGTGTAATTGGTGGAGCGTGTGCCATCGGTGTTCTTGGTGTCGCTCAGGAACTGACCGGTGGGGGGCATTGAGCCGTCGCCGATCATGGCAGGCTGGAGGGTCCCCGCCTTGCCGATGCCGGAGCACGAGCCCGCACCTGAGCCGATGCCGGGTCCTGGTGCCGCATCGAGTGCCGCGGTTGTGCCGAGGTCGGAGCTGACGACGCCGATATGCAGGTTTGGTAGTCCGCCAGGCAACCTGCCCAGCTCGGTCACCAGCGCCGGCATGGCGGTCCGCAGGATGGTCTGCTTCTCGAGCATGCTCGGCGAGTCGTCGACGACGAACAACAGATCGACATCGTGGTTCACGATGGTCGGTACGAGTGCGACCTCGACATGGGTCGGGAGATCGGTGGTTCCGACCGAAGACTCCGACATACAGCCAGCAGTGACGAACGCGAGCGCGAATGTTGTTTTCATCGGGATTCCTTTTCAGTGAGCGCGCGGTCAACGAGCGCTCGATGAATCGTTTGCGGATAGGCCGCGAGCAGCCGCCGCGCGGCAGCTCGGGCGTCAGCTGATCGGCCAAGCGCGAGCAGCGCCGACACGCGCAGTGCTTCGCGGTCTTCGGCCAGGGGCCCATTGCCGTGTGCGCGCAGATCTTCATCGACGAGCGCGAGCGTGCGTTCTGGATCTCCAGTCGACAGCGCTCGCGACGCATCTGCGAGCAGCTGGCTCTGAGTGCGGATCACGGGCGCTGCCGGCGGCGGCTCCACATGCGGTGGCACCTCGATCACGGCAGGTTTCTTGGGCGACACCGGCGGGCGGGAAGCGGCGACCGCAGGAATCGGCGCAGCTCGTTCGACGACGGGTGGCTCGCTCGCGGGTGCCTCGACCACCGCCGGTTCGACAGCCACCGGCTCCGGTGCAGTGGGCCCGAGATCGACGGTCGGGCTCGGAGTGCTGGCGACGGGAACACTGCGGACCGGCTTGGGGGCGCGCGAGCTCACGACAACGGCCGCGGAACCTCCGACCACGGCCACCCCGACCACGATGCTGAGCAGCTTGATCGAGAGCGCGGTCTTTACCGTTGCGGCAGCGGCTGCCGGCGCGGCAACGGCCGCCGGCGCAGCAGCGGCTACCGGCGCGATACCGAGCGATGCGCCGAGCTTGGCGCGAACTGCGAGCTGCGCGGCTTCGGTCGCCACAGGCGCGATTGTCTCGGCTGCGATGATGTCACGCAGCTCGTCGGGCAGCTTGTCAATCATGGCATCCCCCGCAGCCGCCGCACGGCAGCGACGAGATCCGCGCGCGCGAGTCGCAGCCGCGAGTGCACGGTGTTGACGGGAACCTCGAGCAGCTCGGCAATCTCGGCGCCGGTGTGACCTTCGAGATCGTGGAGCACCACCACCTCACGGCGATCATCATCGAGCGCGGCGAGCGCTTGCCAGAGTAGGTCTCGCTCCGCATGTGGCGGCGCAGCGATCGAGGGCTCGACCTCCGTGGTCGGCTCGGCTCGCTGCTTGCGCCGAGACGAAGCGGCCACGCGCCGGGCGATGCCGAACAACCAGGGGCGTACTGGACGTGCCGGGTCGATCTCGTCGCCCTTACGATGGACGACGACAAAGACGTCGTGAACGGCGTCTGCGATATCGCTCGCCGGCACGCCGAGACGGCCGAGAGTTCTCCACACGTAGGTAAAGTCGCGGGCATAGATGACGTCGAACGAGTCGCAACCTTGGGACTCGCTCACGTTGATGTATTGCCGGCTGGAGACCGGTTTCGTCACGGCATTCGCAGAAAAACGCCGGCGCCGAGCCAGACCTGGCGCGAGGCGGTGGTCCACACAGGCATGTCATCGACAAGAAACCGTGTGGTGGCCAGCAGTTGCTCAAAATCACAGAACACGCGCGTGCCGATCCGGCTCGACACGAGATGACGCCATTCGAGCCGGGCTCCGATGCCGCCGATCGGCTTGATCACGGAGTGCGCGTCGAACAGTTGCTCCCCCTTGCCTCGCGTGACACCGCCGATCAGGAGCCCGCATGCGGCGACCGGTCCGAGCCGAACGCAGCCGTTTGCGCCGGCCCGCGTTGTCACGACATCGACGGTGCCCATCCCGATCGTAGTCTCGGTTGGTAGCTCGACCGCGAGCTCGAGCCCGACGGACCCGCGACCATGCTGCATCCGAACGCCCGCGATCACCGACCCGATGCCCGCCGAGCCCGCCGCGCCGGCGAGCTCGATCGATCGCATCCGCGGCGGGGCCACCGGCTGCACGCCTGGTTCGACTTCGCGTACCGGCTCACTCGGAGCTCCGGTGACAGGTTCCACCACGGGTGGTGCGGCAAGCGCTTCCTGGCGAAGCACCAAGGAGACCACGACCGCGAGTGACTCGGCGAGCTCGTCGCAATTCGTCGCCGCGATCGTGCGCGGTTGCTGCGCGAGTCCCGCGTCGCTGACGTAGCTAAGCGTCGCAACGACGGTGTCACCGGCGAGCTCCGTGACCACCCGGAACAACGCCTGTGCGTCCGGCGCTATCGCAACGCGGCCTAGCAGCTCGTTCGCGGAATCGCTGACGGTGCCGAGCTCGCAGGCACCGGTGAGCTCGAGCCGTGCGGTTGGCGCATCGGCCGCTGCGACCGACGCAGTCAGCGAGATGGCGACAAGCGCAGCACATCTCATGTGCGGGATGCTAGACCAACACCGCCGGAGAACGAAGTCCTCGGTTCGGGGAACCATGATGGTCGCGGGACACACGGTTCGCAGTACAGTTGCGGTTGATCAGCGTTCTGCGTGACATCCCAAGCACCCGCGCGGCGTGCGTCTGGTTGCCCGAGCACGCCTCGAGCGCATCGAGGATCGCCTGACGCTCCTCGGCGGCGAGCACCTGGTCCGAAGCGGACTCGAGCGCGGGTGCAGCGTTCGCAGGTGCGCGGGGCGGCACCGGCGCGCGCATCTTGTCCTCGGGAAGATCGCGCACGTCGATCAGATCGGCGGGCTCGTCACCGGCGTCGCCGGGCTGCCGGGGGCGCGATGGTGTCCGACCGATGACGGTTCGACACACCGGTGTCACTGATATCCACTGTGGCGCGTTGACAACGATCGGACCGAGGACCAACGATTCGCCTTCGCTGATGCATCATTACCTGTTCAGAGCTCGGTGCACGCACACGTGATCGCGATCGCGGCGCTCGGAAGCCTCGTTGCGTGCGGGCGACTTGGCTTCGAGGCCCGCCCCGACGACGCCCGTGACGACGGCACCGCCCAGAGCCCGTCGCGATGCCAGAGCTCGACGAGGCTTGTGTGCGACGGCTTCGAGTCGGGCGCCCTCGATCCGATGTGGACCGCCGAGGTCACCAGTGGTGTGGCCGCGATCGATCCGTCGCGCGCGTTTCGTGGCGGTGCGTCGCTGCACGTGCGGATCGACGCGATCGCGGCTGCCGTGACGGACCCTCACGCGATGCTGCTCGGCGCGGCGGGGCTGACGCCGATCGGCGTGACCGGCAGCGTCTACGTCCGCGCGTGGGCCTACATCGCCGCGCCGTTCGACTCGACGTTCTTCGGTCAGCTCGTCAACATCGCAGACGATGCTGGGACGGGATCTCGATGGGGATTCAGGACGGCTTCATCGTGAACAACGACTATACGAGTGGGCAGTACGCGCGATCAACGTCGACCCTGTTTCCCCTCGACGCTTGGAGCTGCATCCAGTTCGAAATGCCGAGCGGAACCGCCGGCGTGACCCGGATCGCGGTCGATGGCGTCACGGTCGGCGACGTGACCCTGACCAAGGCCATGGCGCAGCCGCAGCCAACCCACGCGTACTTCGGGCTCGTGTGGGTTGGCACGCCGTCCGCGCTCCCCGCCGCGGATGTCTGGCTCGACGAGCTCATCGTCGATAGCGCGTCGATCGGCTGCGCGGAGTAACGCAGCGGGGTTGTACAACTGCGTTGTGCAAGTTGTGCAAGCTCGTCGGGACAGATGCACAACCGCTGGCCAGGCATGTAGCAACGTGCTCGTCGAGGCCGTGTGCGGCTCGAACCCCTAAATCGTAGTCGCCTGACAGCGTCGGCCGCGGATCGCGGGCATCGCCCGTCTGCCCGTCAATGAGTTAGCAGGTAGATCGAGCCGGCGCAGCGCAGGACCAGGCGAGCGCCATCGGGTGTGATGTCGGCGTCGCCGATATTCGCGGTCGCGCAGGTTCCACCGATCGAGAGGTTGCCTTGATCCACGAACGGCTGGCTGGCGTCGTCGCGCGCCGCCCACACCGACCCGGTAAAGTCATCGCGGTTGCCAAACAGCAGCCGCTCGTCCGCCGAGACCGTCATCCAACCCATGCGTGGCGCAGAGATCACGCTTGGTTAGCATCGTCAAAGATAGCTGTTGGGTCGAATGCGAACCGGCCGCACGCACATAGTGTCACCATGACCGCGAACCGAATCGTCATTGGTAAAAACAAACTTTCTCCCACCAAGTGGTGAGTTTTGGCAAGGACCCCTTTCAAACCGTGCTCGCGGATTTCCTGCACACGACTTACGCGGGCCGTCGTTGATGAGGCATTACGCAGCCTCCGCGCATGCCACGGTGCTTGTCTCCGCGCTACTGTGGCGAGATGAGGTGGGGCGTAGCGGCCCTCGCGCTGGCGGGGTGCAATCAGGTCTTTGACCTCTCGCCGACGATCCTCCGTGACGCCAACTTTCAGTTCTTCGACACACCTGCCGACGCTCCGTTCAGCTGCACCAGTGCCGGCACCCAGCCGCGGTTCAGGCGCAACATCACCCAGGCGATCCTGCAGAGCTGCAACGACTACACGCTGAGCCTGACGACCGGTCGGGCGCT
>JAYVWH010000675.1:0-3945 GCA_043786265.1 Kofleriaceae bacterium
CCGCGCGTTTGGTCGTGTCGAACTGATCAGGCGCGAGCGACGGCCGAGGCCTTCGACTTGCCCGGGGCCGGCTTCTTCGCAGCGGTCTTGCCGTTGCCATTCGTGACCGCGTGACCGTTGCCGCTCTTGGCTTGGCTGGTCAGCTTCTCGATGAGCGGCGTCGCCTCCCAGGTGAACTCCGGGAGCTCACGGCCGAAGTGACCGTACGCGGCCGTCTTGCTGAAGATCGGACGGCGCAGGTTGAGCTCCTGCGTCAGCATGCCCGGGCGCGCGTCGAACGTCGCGAGCACGGCCTTGGTCAGCTTCTCGTCCGAGACAACGCCGGTACCGAACGTATCGACGAGCATCGAGACGGGCTCGGCAACGCCGATCGCGTACGCGAACTGGACCTCGCAGCGCGTCGCGAGCTTCGCCGCGACGACGTGCTTGGCGATGTAGCGCGCGTAGTACGCCGCCGAGCGGTCGACCTTGCTCGGATCCTTGCCCGAGAACGCGCCGCCACCGTGGCGAGCGTAGCCGCCGTAGGTGTCGACGATGATCTTGCGGCCGGTGAGGCCGGCATCGCCGTGCGGGCCACCAATGACGAAGCGGCCGGTCGGGTTGATGTGGATCTTGGTCTTGTTGCTGAGCAGCTTGGCCGGGACGATCGGCTTGATGACGTGCTCGCGGATCGCTTCCTCGAGCGTCTTCTGCTTGACCGTCTCGTCATGCTGGGTCGAGACGACGATCGCCTCGATGCCGGTGACCTTGCCGTCCTCGTAGCGGACCGAGACCTGGGTCTTGCCGTCGGGGCGGAGCCAGTTGATTCCCTTGACGTGCTTCTTGCGGACCTCGGCGAGCTTGTGCGCGAGCTGATGCGCGAGCTGGATCGGCATCGGCATGAGCTCCTTGGTCTCGTCGCATGCGTAGCCGAACATCAGACCCTGATCGCCCGCGCCCTGCTTGGCCGGGTCGATGCCACGGTCGACGCCCTGCGCGATGTCAGGCGACTGCGCCGCGACCGCCACTATGACGGCGCACGAGTCGGCGTCGAAGCCCATGTCCGAGCTGGTGAACCCGATCTCGCGGATCGCGTCGCGCGCGATCTTCGGATAGTCGAGGTTCGCCTTCGTCGTGATCTCGCCCAGGAGCATCACGAAGCCGGTCTTGGTCGCTGTCTCGCAGGCAACACGGCTGTTCGGATCCTGCGCGAGGCAGGCATCCAGGACGGCGTCGGAGACGGCGTCACACAATTTGTCCGGGTGACCTTCGGTGACGGATTCGGAGGAGAACAGGTAGCTGGCCATTGGAGGTAGCGGAGTATTCCAGTTACGCATCCGCTGTCAACGGAGGATCGAGGTACCATAACGGATATGCGTTCGTTGCTTGTCGCATGCGTGGTGACGCTCATCGCGTGCGGTGGCAAACCTCCGATCCCCAAGCGTGGCGTCGTCGAGGGAGACCTCGGCGCGTGGAAGTTCCGCAGGTTCCAGCCCGTCCTCGACGTCGAGGTCTGGGTCGAGAACAACAAGGCCGAAGCCTATACGGCAAGTTACGTCGCCGAGGACGCCGAGAAGAACGGCCACGTCGAGGACAAGGACGTGGTCAGCGTATTTGTTACACGCTACGATCGTGACGCGGGCGTGCTGCGCGAGACGGTAAAACTCGCGCGCCGGCTGGCTGCCGAGGGCGGCTACCAGGTCGAAGAGGACAAGATTGGTGGTGCGCGCGCCCTGACGATCAATGGTCACGGCGAAGCGTGGGTGATGTGGGCCGCGAACAAGCACGTCGTCAAGGTTGGCGGTCGCGGGCGCGATAGCGTGCCCAAGGCGATGGTCGAGAGCTACGCCGATCGCTATCCGTCACTCGTCCCGGGCGGCGTCCTCGAGGGGCCGCTGCCTGCGGGGCCCGATAACCAGGGTCCCAAGGACGACAAGCAGCAGTACGACTCCAGTAACCCGCGCCCCGATCTCGAGCAGTACGATCCGAAGAAGTCGAAGTTGCCCGACAAGAAATCGAAGTGAGTCAGGCGCCGCACGGGCCGCCGACCGAGGCGGCGAATGTTTCCTCCCGGCACAAGAAGCTGATGCTCGCGACGCAACGGCGTCCGATAAGCAGCAGCGCCCGCACGCTGATCTACGATCGGTACGGCATCGTCGCCGTTCGTATGGGCGGATATCGCAAGCCGCGCGAGTGAGCTACTTGCGGAGCTTGGCCTGCGGTAGCGGCGGCCGTCGGTAGCGCCGCCACTGCGTCCAGCTCATCTCGCCCGCCGAACCGGCGACCGAGCCCGCGAGGTAGATGCCGAGCAGGCCGCCGAGGGCAGCGCCGATCGGTCCCGCGGTGACCAGCCCGATCACCGCCGGGCCGCCGAGCGCGGCCGTGCCGGCACCAAGCGACACGAAGAACCGCCGCTTGCCCTGCTTGGCCAGCTTCTCGCGCTGCTGCGGCGCCACGTTGTCGGCGACCTCGGCGTCCTCGCCGATCGACTCGGCGACCACCGTGCACCCCGCGCAACGATACCCGTTGCCGACGATGTCAGCCGTCTCGGCCGGCAGCATCCGACCGCAGCGAACGCAGCTGACATCCCCCACGTGCCTAGCGTAGCAAGTAAGCTCTGGCGCATGTTGCTCCGTCAGCTGCGCGCCGGCTCGCCCGAGGCTGTCGCGTTACTCGATCGCTCGACGCGCTTCGAGGACGGGGTCGATGACGCCGTTGCGGCGATCCTGCGCGACATTCGAGCCCGTGGTGATGACGCGGTGGCCGAGTACACGCGCCGCTTCGATCAGCGCGAGCCTCCCTACGAGGTCTCGCGCGCACGCTGGGACGAGCTGGCGGCGAAGGTCGAACCGCGCGTCAAGGCGGCGCTCCAGCACGCCGCGCATCGTATTCGTGCGTTTCACGAGCACCAGGCCGAGCCCGATGTCGATGTCATGCTCGACGGTGTGCGGCTCGAGCTGCGCGTGACTCCGCTTGCCCGCGTCGGGCTCTACGTGCCCGGCGGTACCGCACGCTATCCGTCGAGCGTCTTGATGACGGCGATCCCCGCGAAGGTCGCCGGTGTGGCTGATGTCATCATGGTGACGCCGGGTGCATCTGCCGAGGCGATGCTCGCGGCGCGGCTCGCGGGTGTCGACCGCGTGTTCGAGCTCGGGGGTGCCCAGGCGATCGGAGCGCTTGCCTACGGGACCGCGAGCGTGCCGCGGGTCGACAAGATCGTCGGACCGGGCAATGCGTGGGTCGCGTCGGCCAAGCGTCAGGTCTACGGCGAGGTCGACATCGATTCGATCGCGGGACCGTCCGAGGTGCTGATCGTCGCCGACCACGAAGCGCCGGCAGCCTGGGTCGCGGCCGACTTGCTCGCTCAGGCCGAGCACGATCGCGAAGCGCGCGCGATCCTCGTCACGACATCCTCCGCGCTTGCGGCCGCCGTCGCCCGCGAGGTCGAGGCCCAGCTCGCGACGTTGCCACGCAGGGCGATCGCCGAGCACTCGATCCAGCACCACGGCGCTGCCGTGATCGTCGATACGATCGAGGACGCGATCGTGTTCGCGAACAAGTACGCGCCCGAGCACCTCGAGCTCGATGTCGTCGATGCGCGATCGGTCGCTGCACGCTGCACGACCGCGGGCGCGATCTTCGTCGGTCGTTGGTCGTCGGAGGCGGCGGGGGACTACGTCGCGGGTGCGAACCACGTGCTGCCGACCGGGGGCGCCGCTCGCTACGCCTCGCCACTCGGCGTCTACGACTTCCGCAAGCGCACGTCGCTGATCGAGTACAGCCAGGCCGCTGCAGTCGCCCATGCTGACGAGATCGCCGCGCTCGCCGCCTGCGAAGGCCTGGATGCCCACGCGCGGTCGGCGCTGCGTCGCAAGGAGAAGATATGAGCGACGGATCCGGACTCGGTCCGCTCGAGCGTCGCGTCC
This sequence comes from Kofleriaceae bacterium, assembly GCA_043786265.1. Lineage (GTDB taxonomy): Bacteria > Myxococcota_A > Polyangia > Haliangiales > Haliangiaceae > JABFXX01. The sequence continues at coordinate 3,906 of JAYVWH010000675.1, forward strand.
CCGAGGCGCTGCGAGGTACCGCCGCGTATCACGTCCCCCA
>JAYVWH010000676.1:0-9810 GCA_043786265.1 Kofleriaceae bacterium
GGATGAGGACTACACGCTGACCGAGCTGTGCAACTCCGACGTCGAGCTGAGCCACTGGGTGGGCACGTCGAACAAGCGCGTCCAGGCGATCTCCGACGAGGTGATGGACGACGAGATCTGCTTCACGAAGCCGAGCGTTGACCTGGGCGAGCGCGGCGACGTCTTCCGCGTCGACCTGCGAGCTGAGCCAGCGGTTGTTGCGTTGCGCGTGCTTGTCGCGGTCGAGCGCGAACTGATACCAGACAAACCGCGTCGTATCGGGACGCTCGGGCACCGGGTTGTAGACGTTGACCGATAGGCCCCACGGATAGAAGTTGAGCGCGAGGTTCGGGAACACGAACCACCACAGCGCGAACACCCGCCGACCCTTCGGATCGGCGAAGCGCGGTGGGAGCCACGCCGGATCGAAACCATCGGCGCCGTCGCGCGCGTAGACCCACTGCAGCACACTCTTGTCGTAGATCTCGGTCTGGTACGAGCCGAGGTCGATCGCGTCGGCGAGGCCATGCGGCGCGCGGTGAACGAAGCCGATGTGAAACTTGTCGAGGAAGTTCCACGCGTGCTGCTTCCAGTTACCGGCGACGTCGCGGATCTCGGCGGACATGCGCTCCGGCATCGCCGGCATGTGCACGAGTGACGCATCGACCTCGGCGAGGTCATGCGCGAGAGCGGGCGCGTCGGGCGCGAAGTTGACCCACGTGAGTCGACGCCATGCTTCGATCGGTAGCGAGGTCAAGCTGTCGCACGGACGCGGGAAGTCAGGAGCACCGTTGAAGCCCTGCTGCGACAGGAACTTGCCGGTGCAATCGAAGCGGCGACCGTGTTGCGCGCACACGAGTGTCGGGCCGCGACTCGCTCCGAGCACGAGCGGATACCACGCATGCGTGCAGGTGTTCGGGAAGGCCCGCAGTGTGTCGTCGTCCCAGCCGCGCTGCACGAACAGTGGACGATCGAGCACGGTGATCGGTACGCGCGAGCCGCGTGCGGCGACCTGCTCGTCGAGCGGACGCGGGTCATCGCTGCGCTCGGGGACGACGAGCCAGGACCGCCGATAGATCGTGTCGAGCTCGCGTTCGAGAAACGCCCGGTCGGTGAACGCTGCCGGCGGCAAACCTTCGGCGCGCCGGATGTCGTCGTCGACGTGGCAATCTGACTCGGTCAGCATCGTGGGCAGCATCGCATGTGACCTGGCCGCGGGGCAGTTTGCCGCCGGGGGCTTGCGAGGGAGTGCGATCGCATCGTCTAGTTGAACGAATGAGAAAGCTCGCCGCACTCGTCGTGACTGGCTCGGCCGTCGCCTCCGCATTCGTCGCAGGGGTCGCGGTTGGCAAGGCCGCGGCACCGGCGCCGAAGTTCACCGCCGCCGAGGAGGTCAAGTGGGACGACCAGGGCGGCCTCAAGCTCGCGACGCTATTTGGCGACTACAAGAAGGGCCCGTACGGGGGCCTGCTCAAGTTGCCTGCGGGCTTCACGTCGCCGCTGCACTCGCACAGCGGGACGTACGAGGCGGTCGAGATCTCGGGCACGAGCAGTCACTGGCTGCGCGGCGAAGACGGTACGAAAGCCAAGAAGATGACGCCGGGCTCGTACTGGACGATCCCAGGCAAGCTCGACCACGTCTCGTCGTGCGCGCCGGGCGCCGACTGCGTGCTGTTCATCTGGCAGAAGACGAAGTTCGATGCGGCGCTGGCGAAGGATGACAAGGCGGCGGGCTCGGGCAGTGCCGGTAAGGGCAGCGGCTCGGCGACCACGGCACCGAAGGCCGGCGCTGGTTCCGCAGCAGCGAGGAAGTAACGTTCAGTCGACGCGGTGCAGCTCGACGGTGCCGACCGCATTCGTCGGACCCGCGAACGGCACGACGAGGAAGTGGCGATCGATGCCGTCCCACTTCATCGGCCGCGCACCACCACCGCCCGAGATGAACGCGGGGATGCCCGCGTTCTCGAACTGGATGTACGTGTGAATGTGGCCGTACAGCGTCAGGTCGACGTTGCCCTCGACGAGCCGCGCGAGGAGCCGGCGTCCATCATCCGCGCTGCGAAAACCGCCGTAGCGCACGCCGACCGGATCGATCGGTGGGACGTGCGTGAGAAAGACGTTCGTGCGGTCGCGCGCCGCATCGAGCCAGTCGTCGAGCCAGCTCTCGACGAGTGGATCGATGCCCGCGTTACCAGAGTCGACGAACGTGAACGACACGCCCTTGAAGGCGAACTGGAAGCTGCCGCGCCCGAAGCGTTCTCGGTACTGCGTCTCGTCCCACAGCTCGTGATTGCCGAGCGTCGTGTAGTACGGGACCTGCAGCGTCAGAAGCTGGCGATCGAATAGCTCGTACTCGGCGAGCTCGCTGCGCTCGGTGATGTCGCCCATCGCGACGACGAAACGGATGTTCGGCACCGCATTCATCGCCTCGAACACATCGTTGACGGTCGGCAGCGCGGTCTGGATATCGGCCATCGCCGCGACGCGGAACGGTGAAATCACGTCGGCGTCCGGCGGGGCCAGGTGCAGCGCGTGCGTACCGGCACCGAGCGCGACGGTGAAGATCGCCACGGTCGGATGCTCGCCCGGTGCACGCGTGATCGGCGCACCGCCGTCGACGGTCAATGTCGAATCCGGCAGGGCGTTGCAAATGACGAGGATCCAGTCACCGACGGCGGTCGAGGTCAACGCGAGCTCGATCGAGAGGACCGGCGCCTGCGACCACAGCTCGAGCTTGTGGTCGGTGAAGTCGCGGATGTGCGCGAGCCCACCCGCGACGAGCACGGTCGCATCGGTGAGCTCCGCGCTACCAATGCCGAGCTCGGCCTGTGCGCGCTCGTCGCCGGGACGCGTGCATGCGGCGGCGAGCAGCGCCACGATCAACTCTCGCTTCATCGTGCACCTCCACGGTAGGCGAGGGCGAGGGTCGACAGATATGCGTTGCCGATCTGAAACTCGCCGCGCAGTGCCCACGGTCCGTCGATGCGAATGTCGACGTTCGCGCCGAAGCTGCCGATGAAGCCCGCCGCGCGCCACGCCTGGATCCCGCCTGCGAGCCCGTCGCGACGGTGATCGTAATAAACCGTGAGCTCACCGCCCGGCAGGTACGCACCCCACGCGAAGCGGCCCAGCAGCAGTGCATCGACCTCGCTCACCGTGCTCGCGTACGTGATGCGATTGGCACCCAGGCCCGTCGATAGCTCGACGAAGTTCGAGTGAAACGCGGGATCGAAGCGACCGAGCCCGAGCCTGCCGATGATCTCGACCTCGCCGACGAGCTGCGTCACCTGATCGGCGCGGTCGCGCTGCAAGCGGCCACCAACGCGCGCGACAACGCAATCCGCACACGCGGGATCACCGATCACGCGTACTCGCACGTCGGAGAACGCCAGCCACGATTCGCCATTGGTGTCGACCAAGCCCGCCGCCCCCGCACCGAACCGACCGAACGTCACCGTGCCCGCGGCGCGCTGGAGCAAACGCTCGCGATACACGTCGTGCTGCCAGGTCTCGCCGAGCTCGAGAGACCATGCCGGTGGCACGCTCGGTGTGCCCGGGACGCGCGCGCCACCGGCGGCGATCCAGATGTCCTCGACCCACGAGGTGAGGAAGGCCCCGACACCGGCAACGACGATCGGCGTCGCGGGCATCGCGTACGGGCTGCCGTTCGTGATCTGGAGCAGCCCCCCTGCGGCGCCGGCAACGAGGAGCGCCCCCAACTCGCTGGCAAGCAGCAGCCTCGCCGCATGCTTCTCGCCGACAACGTAGCTACCCGCGCCGCGCACGATGATCCCCGGAAACACCGCCGCGGTGATCGCGAGTGCACGGCGGCCCGCATTGACCTCGTGCTCTACGACCACATCATCCGCAGCGGCGCGCTGCACGGGCGCAGCGACGAGCACCGCCAGTACGAGCGCAGAGCACCGCCACATGTGTCCGGGCAGCGTAGCGCTCGGCGACGTGTCTGGCACGCCCTCGGGTTGCTCTCAGTTGTTCTTGGCGCCTTCGCGGATCCAGACCAGGAGCTTGAGGTAGTCAGGGTCCTGCGGTCCGGTGAGGGTCACATTTGGATGCGGATCCTGCGGCCGAAAACGCGCAACCGCCCGTCCGGTTCACGGACGAGCGGCGGCGAGTCGTGTATTTGGTTTTTAAAGGGCTGGCGTATAGCGGACGGCGCCGCCTTCAACGCTGGAGCTGCTGTGCGTGAACGAGGCGTCGCTCTCGTCCTTACGATTCATGATGTAGTTCTTCGCGTAGCTGCCGAGCTCCTTCACGGCGGCTTCGCGGATGAGGCGGAAGCCGATCGCGCCGAGCGTCGTCACGATGATGCCACCGAGGCGACTCGGCTCCGGCTTGGCCCGCACGAGGCCGATGAGGGCTCCCACGCCGGCTGCGATACCGACGGCGGCAAACGGGTAGTCAACGATTTGACTGCGCAGGTCGAGCTTCTTGAGCGAGCGGCCGACCTGGCCGGCGCGCTCCTTGATCGCCGACTTGGCGCTGTCGAGCCTGGTCTCGGTGTTTTCTTCCATGGCGTTCACTTCCGGAGCATGCGCATGGCGATGTAGCCCACGCCAAGTGCGATGCCGATGGCGGCGATCGGGTGCTCCTTGATCAGCGAGCTCACCTTCTTGATGGCAACGCCGCTGTTCTCCACGACCGAGTCCTTGACGTCGATCGCCTTGCTCTTGATCTGGCCAGCGCGCTCGCCACCCGCGTCGACGAGGTTACGGATGCTCTCCTTGAGCGAGTCGATACGAGTCTCCGCCGAACCAGTTCCATTCTTCTGCATGCGCATTCTCCGGTTTGAGGTAAGTGCTAGTGACCCTGAGCAACACGCGTGCCCCGATGACAGAGGCCCGCATGTCCAATGGGGCTGTCCTCGCGCGGAGTGGCTGGGCGCTGAGGTCGCGCCGTGCGACTACGGCTGCGCGATAGTTTCCGAGAGCGCCTCTTGCTCCCGCCGCAGCATCATGCGGCGGAGTTTTCGACGCACATGATGTGCGATACCGCCACGGCCGGGCGGTTTCGCGCGGCGAACACGACCAATCTGTCACACGGATGTCAGCGGCGCTTCGGGCCGTCGATCTCGCCCGACACTTGATCGCGAACACCTTTGGGCGTGATCGGAGAGCGCGGTGGGCGGCCGGCCGCATCCCGAGCTTCGGGAGCAAGCGTCCCGATATCCGGAGTCCAGCGCGGCTTTCGAATCGTCGGCACCATCTCGGTAACACCGTACTCGAGCGCATCGGGGTCGACGATCATCGCGTCATGCGTGTTCTGCGCGGTCAGGGCAAGCGCCCGGCGGGGCCGGACGGCCACTGGCAGGCGCGGCTCGACACCTGTGATCTCGATGCTCTCGTAGGCACTGGTCAGCTCGAGTGCGAGGGCGCGCGCCATCTGCCGGACCTCGATGGATCCGGGGCGCAGCGACGGATCCTTCTCGAGCAAGCGGTGCACGATATCGCACAGCTCGACCGGAGCGTTGCACTTCTCTGCGAGCGGTGCGGGCTCGCTCGCGAGGTGCATTGACACCACTTCCGCAAGTGAGCGTCCGTCGAACGGCGGATGACCGGTAAGGAGCTCGTACGCGATCACGCCGAGCGAGTACATGTCACATGGCGCCGCAATGTTGCGGCCGGTCGCCTGTTCGGGAGACATGTAGATCGGCGTTCCGGGTGTCAGCCCGTCGAGGGTGAGGCGTCCGAGCGGTCCCAGACGCGCCACGCCCCAGTCGATCACGCGCAGCGGAAACTCGCGATCGGCGGGCGTTACCAGAATGTTGTCGGGCTTGAGATCGCGGTGCACGACACCACGTGCGTGAACGGCTGCGAGCACATCGCAGATCTCCGCGAGCATCGCGAGCACTTCGTACGGGGGGAGCGTTCCGCGATGGACCAACCGGCTCGCGAGCGTCTCGCCTTCGACGAGCTCCATCGCGATCCACGGCCTGTGATCAGGAAGCAGGGAGCATTCATAGACGCGCACGACACCGGGATGCCGGATGTCTTCCAGGATCGAGGCTTCCTGGACGACGCGCGTCGCCATGCCGGGCTGCTTCCTCAGCTCGGCGTGCATGACCTTGATGGCCGCGCGGCGAGGGAGCATGACGTGCTTGGCCTCGTACACGGTGCCCATGCCGCCGCGACCGATCTCGCGAACGATGCGGTAAGAGCCGACCACCGTATCGGGGGCAAGCTCGTTATCGGCCGAGGTCATGCGGGGGCAGATTGCACAAAGCTTGCCGATAAAGTCGCTCGCGAACCGCGCACGTTTGCCACGGCATCGAGCGGATCTGACACGCCTGCGATCATCCCGCACGTGCTGGCATGCAGTGTGCTCATAACGCGGTCGACCATGGTCGCACTGCAGCTTAGCGCCCCCTCCATTGACCGCCAAGAAGGACCACTCCGGACGGGCGCACTGGTGGGCGCCTACACGATCGAGCGATTGATCGGCAGCGGGGGCATGGGTTGGGTCTATAGCGCCCACCATGTGCTCGCCGACGAGCGGGTCGCGCTCAAGGTGCTGCGCGAAGACCAGCTGTACCAGGAGCGTGCGACAGATCGCATGATGCGCGAGGCGCAGATCCTCGCGACGGTCACGCACGGTGGCATCCCCCGCTTTTACGAGTGCGGCCTGCTCGCGGACGGGCGGCCGTGGATTGCGATGGAGTTGATCCAGGGCACGCCCCTGTCCGTGCGCATGGCCGAGGGCATGATGTGCGCGGACGCTGTGATCGATCTCGTCGGCAGCGTCGCCGGTGTGCTCGCAGCAGCGCACCAGCGTGGCGTCACGCACCGTGATCTAAAGCCCGACAACATCCTGCTCACGCCCACCGATGGTAGCTATCCGCTGCGTGTGATCGACTGGGGCATCGCGCATCAGGTCGCCAGCGTCCGCTACACCAATCATGACGAAGCGATCGGCACGCCGACGTACATGGCGCCGGAGCAGGCGCGCGGCGGACCCACCGATGGCTACTGCGACGTCTACGGCCTCGGTGTCGTCGCGTACCAGGCACTCACCGGCCGCGCTCCGTTCATCGGCGCGACGTCGGTCGAGATTCTCGTGCAGCACCTCAATCGTCCGGTACCGGCGCTCGCGCCGCGCTGCCCGGATGCCCCGTTCGGGCTCGTCGAGCTCGTCGAGCGCATGTTGCGCAAGAACTACGACGAGCGCCCCTCTGCCGCGGAAGTTCAGTCCGAGCTGGCGCAGCTCAAGTCGGAGTTCTCCGCGCCGACGTACATGTTCTACTCGGTCGAAGGCACCGCGCCCGTGTCGAAGATCGATTTTGACGACGACGTCGAGTGCACGACCGCCGTGCTACGCGGTCCGCTCCGCCACGAAAACTAAGCGTCCGGGCCTTCCATCGCTTCGAGGTCCTCGAGGTCGATGTCTTCGATGATGTCCTCGTCCTGGACGTTCTCTTCAGCGTCAGCGTGCTTGTCGCTCTTCGAGAAGCTCTGAAGTGCGCGCTCATCCTCCTCCATCTCATCCTCGTAGATGCGCGGAGCGCCGGTCTCATCCTCGTCAGCGTCCTCGAGCTCGCGATCGTGCGACTGTTTCTGATTTACCGACATAGCGATACATGGAGCAAGTACCGCGCCGCCGTGCCGCCACGGTATGTGGACGATAAATCGCGCGCATGCGGCGCGCTGCGACACCCTCGCACGCTCAACGGGCGAGCGGGAGTGAGAAGAAGAAGCTGGCGCCGCGTCCCTGCTTGCTCGCGACGTCGATCTTGCCGCCGTGCGCCGAGACAATGCCCTTGGCGATGGCGAGGCCCAGGCCGGCACCACCACGCTTGGTGCGGCCGCTCCAGTAGCGGTCGAACACGTGCGGCAGCTCCTGGTCGGAGATGCCGGGGCCGTGGTCCTTGACGGAGATCGTAGCGATGCCGTCGTGGCGCTCGACGATCAGCTCGATCGGTGCGCCCTTGGCGTGCTTGAGCGAGTTGCCGATCAGGTTGCCGAGCACCTGTAGCAGACGGTCGCGATCCGCCGAGATGATCACAGGCTCGTCGGGGATCTGCGCGTGGATCTTGCCGCCGGTCTCCTTGGCCAGCAGCTCGTGGTCCGACGCCGCCTGCCGCAGCAGCGCACCGGCATCGATCGCGCCACGGTTGAGCTGCAGGGCGCCGTTCTCGATCGCGCTCGCCTCGAGGAGGTCGCTGATCAAGCGCTCCGCACGATGCGATGCGCGCTCGATCGCGCCCAGGTACCGGGACGCGGGTCCCGTGACCTCGTCGCGCAACGCCTCGGTTGCGAGGCTGATCGCGTGCAGCGGGCCGCGCAGGTCGTGCGAGACAACCGCGAGCACCTCGTCGCGCGCACGCGCGGCGTCGCGCGCAGTCTTGATCGCGCGTGCGGATTCCGCCTCGGCGCGGCCGACGCGAATCGCGAACTGGATCCGCAGGCCGAGCCGTCGCGGCGACAGATCGTGCTTGGGGATGAAATCGGTGACGCCGGCGTCGACCGCTTGAGGCAACAGCTCCTCGGTGTTGTCGCGGCCCGTGATGAACACGATCGGCATCAGCCAGCCCGCATGGCGCAGCTTGCCGGCGAGCTCGACACCCGAAACTCCAGGCATGTCCTGGTCGAGCAGCAGGCAGTCGTACGCGACCGTGGCGACCTTCCCGAGCGCCTCCTCGGCATGGCTCGCTTCGTCGACGGTCGCGTTTAGTCCAAACTGTTCGATCGCCCGGCGGATGGCCAGGCGATCGACCAGGTCATCATCGATGACGAGGAGGCGGAGATGCTCGCTCATGTTAGAAGGTGCGCGCGAGAGCTAGTCGAGCTCGCCGGGCTGGCCTCCATTGGAGGAGGAGGAGGCCGACGACATCGGGGGCGGTTGGCTCGGGGCGCGGGGACCACCATTGGGGCCCGCGTCGGCCGCGCTCGGTCGTGGCTGGTCTTCCTTGCGATCGTTGCGCGGCTCCTCGAGGCGGCGGTACAGCGAGCGGCGGTCGATGCCGAGGATGCGCGCTGCGTGGGTCTTGTTGCCACCGACAGCGTTGAGCACCTGTCGAACGTAGCGACGCTCCATCTCGTCGAGCGTGATCAGCTCGCCCGGAGACTCGGTCGTGATGACGATCTTGGAGCTCCGGTGCTCCTGGATCTTCGACGGCAGGTCGTCGACCGTGACCTCGTCGAGCCGGCACAGTGCGACTGCGCGCTCCATGCAGTTCTCGAGCTCGCGGACGTTGCCCGGCCAGTCGTAGTCCATGAGCAGACGGGCCGCGGGACCCGAGATGCCCTGGACCGGCTTGCTGGTCCGACCAGCGATGCGCTTGAGGAAGTATTGCGCCAGCAACAGGATGTCACCTGCGCGCGAACGCAGCGGCGGCACCGGAATCGCGACGACGTTTATTCGGTAGAACAGATCTTCGCGGAACCGCTTCTCCTCGACCTCGGTCTCGAGATCGCGGTTGGTCGCAGTGATGACGCGCGCCTCGAACGGCACCTCTTCATCGCCACCGACCGGGCGGACCTTGCGCTCCTGGAGAACGCGCAGCAGCTTGACCTGCATCTCGATCGGCATCTCGCCGATTTCGTCGAGGAAGATCGTGCCTGCGCCGGCCTGCACGAACAGACCTGCGCGACTGCGCTTTGCGTCGGTGAAGGCACCACGCACGTGTCCGAACAGCTCGCTCTCGAGGAGCGGTGCGGGCATCGCGGCGCAGTTGACGGCGACAAACGGTTGCTCGCGGCGCGGCGACAAGTTGTGCAGCGCGCGAGCGACGAGCTCTTTACCTGTACCGGACTCGCCGGTGACCAGCACGGTCGCATCGCTATCGGCGACGCGGCGCACGAGATCGATGGTCTCGCG
>JAYVWH010000677.1:0-2625 GCA_043786265.1 Kofleriaceae bacterium
CAAGGACGCCCCTGCGGGCGACGTCAATGTCACGACCGGCACGGGCGAGGCGAGCTTGCGCGTGGTCGTGGGGTTGCCGATCGCAGGTGAGGACGATGCGGGCCGCTCGATCAAGCTCGCACTCGCACTCGTCGACACGCTCGATGGCATCGGCTCCGACGTCGAGCCCGAGCTGCGCCTCGCGCTTGCCGTTCAGCGTGGTGTCGCGCTCGTGCGGGTCGGCGGCGTCAAGAAGGGTGAGCAGCTGCAGTTCGATATCGAGGAAGCGACCGGGGCGTTCGCGCACAAGCTGGCGCGTCAGGCGCGCGGTGCCGAGATCCTCGTTGGCGGGCGCGTGTTTCGAGCCGCACGCGCCGAGTGGAACTTCGAGGCACTGCCGGCGATCGATCTGCCCGACGAATCCCCCGGCGGGACCAGTGGCAGCAAGTCGACGAACGCCGACGAGGACACCGATCCCGGCGTCAAGCGGGCGCGCGTGTTCCGGCTACGCGGTCCCAAGGCGCGCGAGCAGCGGCTACGCGAGCGATCGCACGCCGAGCGCCTGCACGGCCGTGACCTCGAGCTCAAGGCGCTCAAAGACGCGTGGCGCGACGTGCTCGTCACGCGGCGCAAGCGCCAGATCGTGATCGTCGGTGATGCCGGCGTCGGCAAGCGGACGCTCGTTCGATCGTTCCTCGAGCACATCTCGCCCGGTGAGGCCGTGATTGTCCGTACGAGCGCGCGCGTCGGTACGGCGATGACCCCCTACGGTGTGATCGCCGACCTCGCGCGCGACGTGCTCGGCCTCGCCGAGGATGCCGAGCCGCACGAGGTCGAGCGCCGCCTCCTGCGCGCGATGCCGCTGATCTTTCCTGAAGCGGCAGCGCCGAATCCATCCGAGGACGTCGCCCGCGAGGCGCGCACCGCGCTGCAGATCTTCGGCATGTTGCTCGGCGCACGCGCATCGACGCCCGGCGCGCAGGTCGACGCGGAGACCCGACGGCAGACGCTGATCAAGCTGCTGATCCGGATCGAGTCGCGTCTTGACGGCGTCGATAAGCCGTTGATCCTCGTCGGCGAGGACATTCACTGGGCGGACCAGGACAGTCAGGAGCTGTTCGGCGCGCTGCTCAAGGTGGACACGCCGCGTCCGATCCTCGGCCTGATGACCTCGCGCCCCGAGCCGCGGATCTTGAAGATCGCCAAGGAGCTCGGCACCGAGGTCGTCCACCTCGACGAGCTTCCGGATGCGGCGCGGCGCCAGATGCTCGCCGAACGGTTCGTGCCCGGCCACGATATTAACGACCTCGTCGAGCAGATCGCGGCGCGCGCCGGTGGCAACGCGTTCTTCATCCAAGAGCTGCTCGACACGCTGATCGAGCGCGGCATCCTGGTCGCCGACACCGACAACGCCGAGTACCCGGGACTCCTGCGCTGGGTCAAGCGCGACGCGCCGATCCACGTCCCGTCGACGATCGAGGACCTGATCCTCGCGCGCATCGACAGCCTGCCGACCGAGCTGAAAGAGACGATCATCCACGCGGCGGTGCTCGGCCGTCACGTGTCCGCCTCGGCGCTGTCGGCGCTGCTCGGTCGCCCCGTCCGCCTCGAGCTCGACGATCTCGTGCGACGCGGGCTGCTGTCGCCGACCGAGGGCGAGTACCGATTCAAGAACGACATGACGATGACGGTGGCCTACAGCCACATCCCGCCGGAGACGCGCGTCACGATGCATCGCGCGGTCGCCGCCCGCGTCGCGGGGGCCGCGAACTACCGCGTCGGCCAGGACGACGCGATGATCGCGCGCCATCTAGAGCTCGCCGGGGACGAGAGCGCCGCTGCGGAGCGGTATCTGCGCGCTGCCACGCACGCCGTCGATCTCGGCGGCAATGCGGATGGGTTCCGTCAGCTGTCGCGCGCGCTCAAGCTGCTTCCCGAGACGGATCACGAACACCGCTTCACCGCGCACCGCCTGCGCGAGGAGATCTTGCGCCGCCTCGCCAAGCGCGCCCAGCAGCTGCGCGAGCTGCACGCGATGAAGAAGGAGGCCGATGCGATCGGCGAGCCCGGCAAGCTCGCGATGGCTCACTGCGCGCTCGGCCAGTTCTACATCGAAGTCGGCAAAGCGCCGGCCGCCCTGCGTGCGGTCGCACCGGCTCAGCAATACGCACGCGACGCGGGGGACATTCTCGGCGAGGCCGAAGCGTTGCGTCTGCGCGCCGCGATCGCTCGCCTCGTTGGCAATGGCGACGAGTCGCTGGGCCTCGTCGAGCAGGCGCTCGAGCTGGTCGACCGGGCCCATCCCGAGACCCAAACGGGCCGCGCGCCGACGCCGGTGCTCGTCTCGCGCGCGACGATCCTCAACCAGCGCGGCACCACGCTGTGGAACATCGGCAAACTCGAGCAAGCGATCGAGTCTTATGCCGAAGCGCTCGTGATCTATCGCGCCATCGGCATGGCACGGCACGAGGCGCGCGCGCTCAACAACATGGGGCTCGTGTTCGCGGCGCTTGGCGAGTACGAGGAAGCCCTCGCCCACTACAAGTCCGCGCTCAAGATCGATCAATCTCTCGGGGAGCGTGCGGGTCTCGCGCTAAAGCTCAGCAACATCGGCCAGTGCTACTCCGATCTCGGTGACACCGATCG
>JAYVWH010000678.1:0-5433 GCA_043786265.1 Kofleriaceae bacterium
GCTCCTCGACGATCGACGCGAGCTCTTCTAGATCCGCGGCGTCGAGCTCCGAGAAGATGGGCACCTGGCGGATCAGCATCATCTTCTCGATCGTCGTCAGCGACGCCATCGCCGCGTTCGCGTCGAGGGTGGCGTAGGCCTCGCTCTGGCCGACACCCTTCGTGGTCTGCGCGAGCAGCATCTTGGGGTCGATCGCCGGGAGCTCCGAGGAGGTGGTGCCCGAGACCGCGCGGACCGCCGCGTGGCGAACGACGGGTGACGGATCGTCGAGCACCTTCGAGAGCAGCTCACGCGTGAGCCGGGACTTCGCGCCCATCGCGCGGACGGCGGCCTCGCGCACGATCGGGTCGACATCGTCGAGTGCGGCGAGCAGTGCGGCGCGTGAGGCGTCGTCTTCGAAGCGCGAGAGCAGCATTGCGACCGCCGCGCGCAGGTGATTGGAGGAGTCGTTTGCGACGAGCAGCAGCGGCTCGGCGCGCAGCTCGGTGCGCTCGCCGCGCGCGAGGCGAGTGATCAGCTCGACAAATGGCGTGCGCAGCGCCGGGGCGACTCCGTCGAGCAGGGAGAGCCGCGCAAGATCGAGAGTTCCGCGGCCGCTCGCGTGCTGGCGAAGCAGCTCGACCTCGGGCTTCTTCGTCATGACCGCGAGCACGCCGAGTGCGCTGACGGCATGATCGTGCGCGCGGCGCTCGGCCAGGTGACGGAGGAGGGCAAGGCTCGCCGAGTCGGCCGTTCCGCCGCCTTGCGTCTTTGCCTTGATCATCAAATCGATCGACTCCGCACCGCCTTCCGCGGCGCTGCGCGCGCCGGCAAAGCCGGCACTTGCGCCCGAAGACGTGCGATCACCGGGATTGGTCGCCTCGGCTGCCAGTGTCAGCTTCGCCATCTCGGCGAGCTCGGCGTCGTAGATCGCCGCGATCGGACCGCCGGGCGCGAGGATCGCTGCGAGCTCCGCTTGCTCCTCGGCGTCGCCGACGCCGCGCTCGTTGCGTAGCGCGGCGAGCGTGGACGCTGACGGTGCGGCACCCTGTCGTGCAGCCTCGACGACGATGCGCTCGAGGTCCTTGCGGTACTGCTGCCGCGCGAGCCGTTGCTCGACCGAGCCCTGGTAGGCCGGATCAAACAGCTGCCGCTCCTCGGCGGACAGCTCTCCGATCAGCTTCTGATGGTCCTTGTCACTGATACCGAGCTGCGCGCGCAGGCTGTCGAGGATCACGAGCTCGGCGCGCGTGACCAGGCCGTCGGCGACCATCTCGCGCACGGTCTCCTTGTAGGCGCGCAGGCGCGCTTCGCGCTGCTTGGTGCGCTCTGTGTGGAGCAGGTAGATGTCCTTGAGATCGTCGGATGGCGGGGCATCGCCCCACTCCCACTTTTTGAGGATCTTCTGCGCGAACTTCTCCTGGACGTACTGCTCCTCGCGGCGGCCGATCCGACGCATGAAGATCGCCGTCGACGAGAACACGACGACAAGGCCCCAGCCGGTCACAACCCAGTGCGGCAGCTTCGCGAGCGTTGGCTGGCCGGCGAAACAATAGAATGCGTTGAACGCGACCAGACCCGTGAACGCGAGCATGCCGTGATGCACGCGGGTGACGTGGGCCTGCTTGACCTCGTCGGTGGCGTCAGTCGCCGCCGGACGGATGCGCAGCACGACGCTCTCGACCAACGAAAACACGACGTAGCTTGCGAAGCCGAACGCGATCAGCGTGAGGGGGGCGGCGACGACGCGTGGGACATCGGGCGCGAAGTAGAACCCGGGCGTGGTGACGAGCGGTTCGCGCTCGTAGGCCCACGCGCCACTGAAGTAATACGTCCACGTTCCCGACGCGAGGTAGTAGTAGACGTAGAACGCGGCCACGATGCCGGGCCAGCTGAAGTAGACGATGCGCCGCGAACGACCCTGCTCGTCGCCCGCTTCTTTCCAGTAGCCCTGCTCGAGGTCGATATCCGGGCAGTGCTTTTTGCACGCAACGCAGGGCATGCACTGCGAGTTGAGGTCGCGGTTGGCGCCGCTCGAGGATGGTGCCGGCTCGGTGTAGATCTTCTCGACCATCCCGACGGGGCACATGAAGTTGCACCACGTCTTGCCGCCGTAGACGAACGACACGATCACCGCGGCGAGAACGACGACACCGAGGAACACGGCGAGACCGACCGCACTCCCGTTCGTCACCGTCAGTCGGAGCGACAGCGCGAGGACCATCAGACCGAGCTGCACGAGCAAGTAGTGCCTGCCCATCCAGTCGCCCATCTTGCGGTTGCCGGGCTTGCCGACGATGCGGCCCAGCTGGCCAGCGACGGCGAGCGGGCAGATGCGGCGCCATACGTGATAGCCGACCGTCATCCAAAAGAACGGCAGCGCGGCGATGCCCACCGTCCACAGCAGGCGGTTGCCGTGCTCGATGCCGAGGATCGTCGGGATCGTCGCGGCGAGCGCGAGCACGAGCACGAGCCGTGCGGAGACGAGCCAGGTCGGCGCGGTTCCCCCGTCGGTGAACGCAGCCCAGCCACTGGTCCGCGTCTTGGCGGCCCTCGCGGGTTTCGCGTCAGCGATCGGTAGCTTCTTCTTGGGCTCGGCCATCGCTTACTTTGCGAGCGGGCAGGTCAGTCCCTTCGCAGCGTCGGGACCGATCCACTTCTCGTACTGCAGCTTCGCGCGACACTCCTGGTGCTTGAGGAAGTCGAGCGTGAACGCTTCCCACGACGCGTTCGG
Source organism: Kofleriaceae bacterium (assembly GCA_043786265.1). Taxonomy (GTDB): domain Bacteria; phylum Myxococcota_A; class Polyangia; order Haliangiales; family Haliangiaceae; genus JABFXX01. The sequence goes on from JAYVWH010000678.1 coordinate 2,714, forward strand.
AATGATCTGGAAGTTCAGCGTCGCGAGCTTCTTGTTGAGCTTCTTTGGCAATCCCTTGCTCGGATCGACCGCGCCCGGATCCTTCCAGTCGTGCATGCCGAAGTTGCGAATGTGGCACTGCGCGCACGTCATGCCATTCTCTTCGCCGACGTCGCGGCGGCTGTCCTCGAGGGCGAGGTGCTCGTTCGCCCATTTCTTCTTGTGCGAGATGAACATGTTCACAGCATCACGCTTGCCGTTGACGACCTTGCCGTCACGGAGGTCGGGCAGGTCGACGAGGCCCATCGTCTTGCGGCACAGCCCCTCGTAGCCCGGCGTGAACTTGCCCGCCGGATTGAAGCGCTCGGCGCAAAGCGGCGCCCAGGTCTTGTTGTCGGGCGACGGCTTGGTGTCGGTCCAGAAGCCCGGGATGGCGACGTTTTGATAGACCTGAATTGGGCTGCCCGTGCCCGCGAACGGCTTCTGCGCGCTCCAACCCCACGCGTCGCCGCTCTTGTAGCTGCCGTCCGTGTTGCGCGCCGAGCCACCACCCATGCGCGCTTCGAGCGCGATGCCGATCATGAAGCCGTGTAGATACGGCTTGGTCTTGGTGTCGTCGAACGTCATCAGCTCGGTCATCAGCGCAGCGACCGCCTTGCTGTGCGCGGCGGTGTCCTTGACGAACGCCTTGTTGACGCCGCCGTCCTTCATCAGGTGCTTGGCCACCATGCCGAGGAAGAGCTTGTTGTTGGCTGCCTTCTCTTCGTCGGGCCGCGGCAGCGCGGGCACGTACTCGACGACCGGGCGCAGCCGGAACATCGCGAACACGGGCTCGTGTGCCTTTGTCGCCTGATACACGACGCGCAGCTCGGTCCACGCGCGATCGATGCGCGGGCGGACAGACACGATCTTCCAACTGAGCGGATCACCAAACGCTTCCTTATCGAACTCCGCTGACGACGGATCGAGGCGAGGATTTTGGTGGGTCTGCGACAGTCCGTACAGCATCTGGCGGAACGCCTGATCGCCATCGAGCGGATCGGTCAGTCCCTTGCGCCGGTCTGCCGTCATCTGGAGCTGAAACGTCTGCCCACCGACCTCGAGCAGCTTCGTCAGTGGCCACGCTGCGTTGACGTCGACGAGACGCTCGGGCTGACGGATCAGCAGGAGCGTCTCGATGATCGGTGTCTGCACCGGAGCGGTCGGCTGCAGCACGGGCTTGCCCTTGACGACGTCGATCGTGAACGACTTCGTCAGCTTCTTGTTGCGGCCGGGCTGAGTGACCTCGAGCTCGAACTTTGCCTTCGGGGCGTCGGTCGCATCCGCGGTCCACACGATGGTCTGCGTGATCGCGTCGAACTTCGCAGAGGCCGGCATCTTCGTGACGGAGACGGCGGTCTCGTCGAGGTCCTGATCGATGAGCGTCGTCGCGATGGCAATCGTTTGACCGATCGCGACTTTCTTCCACGCGGGCGCGAACCACTGCGGCTCGCTCGAATCGGGCAGTGCCGGAACCGGATCCTCGACGACTGTGACCTTCGAGCTCGTCGCTGGTGTAACCGGCGGCGCGCCGTTACACGGGTCGGCGGGCTTGGCGGGAGTGCTCGTCCCGCATGGGTCCGCGTATCCGTGATCCGGCGAGGTCACCGGAACCGGGATTGCGACCGCTCCCTGCGGCGGCGACGGGGTCCGGCCGCCGCATGCCCAGACACCCACGAGGACCAGAGCTTTCGCTGCGCGCATGCCGCGGCATCTTACCACCATGTTAGGGTCCGACCGTGACGACGGAAACTCTCACGATCAATACGCTCCGAACCTTGGCGATCGACGCGGTCCAGAAGGCAAACTCGGGACATCCCGGGCTGCCGCTCGGTTGCGCACCGATGGCGTACACGCTGTGGCAACGCCATCTCAAACACGATCCGAAACAGCCGCACTGGTTCGATCGCGATCGCTTCGTGCTCTCGGCCGGTCACGGCTCGGCGCTGCTCTACAGCCTGTTGCACCTCGCCGGTTACGATCTCTCCCTCGACGATCTGAAGAGCTTCCGGCAGTGGGAGAGCAAGACACCCGGGCATCCCGAGTGGCACTTCACACCGGGCGTCGAAGCGACGACGGGCCCGCTGGGGCAGGGCGCTGCGAATGCGGTCGGCATGGCGATCGCGGAGCGCTACCTCTCGAAGTACTTCAACCGTCCCGGTCACACGATCATCGATCACCAGACGTACGCGCTCGTGTCCGACGGCGATGTGATGGAAGGCGTCGCGTTCGAAGCGTCATCGATCGCCGGTCACCTCGGCCTCGGCAAGCTCACCTATCTCTACGACGCGAACCAGATCACGCTCGACGGTCCGCTCTCGATCTCGATGTCGGAAGACGTCGGCGCCCGCTACGCGGCGATGGGCTGGCACGTCCAGCACGTCGAGAAGGGCGACACCGACGTCAACGCGATCGACACGGCATTGCAGGCGGCCCGCGCCGAGACGGAGCGTCCATCGATCATCGTCATCCGCACCACGATCGGCTTTGGCTCGCCGAAGAAGGCGGGCACGAGCAGCGCACACGGCTCGCCGCTTGGTGATGCCGAGGTCGCCGCGACCAAGACCGCGCTCGGCTGGGATCCCAACGCCAAGTTCCTCGTTCCCGACGAGGCGCGTGCGCACTTTGCCGAGGGTGGCAAGCGTGGCGCAGCGGGACACGCCGAGTGGCGCGAGCGCCTCGTTGCCTACCGCACCGCATTC
>JAYVWH010000679.1:0-2332 GCA_043786265.1 Kofleriaceae bacterium
GCCTCGTCGGCGCCCGAATCGGAGAAGTCGACCTCGTGGATGTTCGCGCTGCGATTCGAGTTGAGCCGCGTCTCGGTCACCGTCGGGCACGGCGCCGTGATGCAGCGCAGGCCGTTGTCCTTGACGAACGTGAACACACCGCTCTCGGTGGAGCCGGTCTTGCTGCCGGCGACCCAGACCTCGGTCACGGCGAGTGACGCCCCGCGATCATCGGGCGCGGGAGCGATGTCGCCGCGGAGCAAGACGGTCTCGCCGGCGCGAATCCGATCTTGATAGGACTTCTGGACCGACGCCGGCATGCCGGTGTGGGTGAGATCGAGGGAATCGACATAGCAGCGGCTCGCCGTCTGACCGCGGCCACACGTGGTGGTCGAGCGATTCGGACGCGCGACAAAGAACCCACCGCAGCGGCTATCGAAGCTGCACGCGCGCTGGTCGAGCGTCACCGTGAAGTAGGTGAACGCCTCGGCGGTGTCGCCCTTGCCCGCGTCGCCGTCCAGCGCGGTCTCATCCGCGAGCTCGTCGGTCGGCTGGTCGGCAGCGCAGGCGGGGATCAGGGATGTGACAAACAGGGTCGATATCAAGGCTAGGCGCATGCCCGAGCCGGTGTGCACGACCGGTGCCCGACCCGGGCACAAGGGTTTCAACGAGGTGCGTCAAATCCCGGTGACCAGCCGACTGGCCATGGCCGGTGCTCAGGCCAGGCCGGGCTGCGCGAGCGCGGCGATCAGCGCCGGGCGATCGCCGGCGTGCCGCTTCCACAGCTCGATCATGCGATCGGCCTGCGTGCGGCGCGTCGCCGCGATCTCCTGCACGGGAGCGAGGAGCGGCACCGAGTCGGGAGCGATCCGGCGCAGACCCTCGGTGGCGATCGAGACCAGCTCGGCGGCGAGATCACCGACGGAGTGACCGCCGATCGTCGCGGCGAAGCCCTGCTTCGGAACGTCATCGGCGAGCTGCTCGCGCTCCGCGTACGTCACGTTGGAGATCAGCTGGATCGCGGCGGTGCGCGCGTCGGGATCGTAGAGCAAACCGCGCATCATCGGCGCGAGCGCGGCGATCATGTCGACCGAGCCGCAATCGCAGCCTCGGACCTCGATGAACTTCTTGAGGCGTCCCTCGGGAAACAAGGTCGAGAGGTGCATCGCCCAGTCGGAGCGCGTGGCGCGCAGTGCGTTCCAGCCGTCGCGCATGAACGAGCGGAACGTCAGCCCGGCGGGCACCGGCACGTAGCCGCTGCGATAGACGAAGTACATCGGCACGTCGAGCGCCCACTCGGTGTACGCGTCGAACACGTCATCGCGCTCGAACATGAACGGCAGCAGGCCCGAGCGCGCCCGATCGGTGTCGCGCCAGATCCACGCGCGGTAGGTCTGGTAGCCGCTGATCTGATCCTCGACGATCGGCGATGCGGCCCACAGTGCGGTGAGCAGCGACGTGGTCGAGTACAGGCAGCGCAGCTTCGCCGCGGCGTCGGCCTCGTCGGAGAAGTCGAGGTTCGCCTGGACCGTGGCGGTGCGCAGCATCATGTCGAGACCGCGGGTGCCGACGGTGGGCATGTACGCGCGCATCACCGCGTAGCGCTCCTTCGGCATCCACGGGATGTCGTTGCGACCCCCGAACGGGCGAAGCCCCGCCGACAGCCATGCGATGCCGAGCTCCTTGGACGCAGCGCCGAGCTCGGCGACGTACGCGCGGAGATCGGCCACGAAGTCTCGATCGTCGGAGACCGGCCGGCCGGCGAGCTCGAACTGACCACCTGGCTCGATCGTCAGCTGGGCATCTGCGCGCGGCAGCGCGATCGTGTGACCGTTCTCCTGCACCGGCGTGCCGCCGTTGGCGGCGAACTTCGCGAACAGCGCGCCGATCCCGTGGGGACCGTCATACGGCGGTGGTTCGCCGGTGGGCTTGATCACGCCGATCAGCTCGTGTTCCGTGCCGATGCGCCATGCGCTCTCGGGCTTGTCGCCACTCGTGAAGTACGCGATCAGCTCGCCCTTCGAGCGGATCGGAACATCATCAGCTTCGTCGACGAGATGCACGCAGGGTGCGGGCACTCTAGGGGGTGATCTGTGGATCGTCAACTTGACCTACCAACGCTTCGCGTTGTTGCGCGCCCCACATTTGGTGGGGCTTGCATTCGCCCAGGTCGTGAACAAACCGTTGCACCAGTGGGCCGTGGTAGCGTCGCGGCAGATGCAGACCCTGCTCGATCGTCCGGGCTTCGCGAGCAAGCGTGGTCGCCTGCTCGAGCTGCTGCGGACCCGCTCGTTTCAGGAACGCGAGGTCACGCTGTCGTCGGGCCTCAAGTCCAACTTCTACATCGACTGCA
>JAYVWH010000680.1:0-7636 GCA_043786265.1 Kofleriaceae bacterium
CCGCAAACGACAACGTGGGCCTGGCGCCCTGCAGCGCCGCGGTCATCGGCTCCGATTCCGGCAGCGTCGTCGCGCTGACCTTCGCCGGTGGACAAACGATCACCGAATGATCACCGCAGCGCTGTTGTTAGGTCGGCCCGTGTTTGGTCCGAGTGGGATGACGTCGGCGATCAACCCGAAGTGATCATCGGGGCCGCAGACCGGTGAGCCTTCCGTGTCCCATGAGGGTGGTAACGGGTTCGACTCTCTCTCCGCTTTTTCCGAAGGCCTGAGCAATGGCTGATCTTGCTTGGGGCGATGTAGCCGCCGCCGGCGGTATCCGCGAGTGGGTCGACGCCCAGATCGCGAAGCTGGGTCTTGCCGATCCGGGCGGCGCTGCATCGATGAACGATGCGGAGAAGAAGCTGTACAAGTCGCGCCGCGAAGAAGAGCGCCGCGTGCGCCGCGACCTCTACAAGCAGGCGTGGCTCGCGTACAAGCGGTCGCACGTCGTGCACCTCGGGGCGGGCGTGTGGTGGCACGACACGGCCGATGTCGATCGGTTCGACGCTGACGACCCCGAGAAGAAGCGCCAGGACAATTCGCTTCCCGCAGTCAACGACGTCGCCGCGCTGTCCAAGGCGCTCGGCATGCCGATCGCGAAGCTGCGCTGGCTCGCGTTCCACCGCGACGTCGACTCGGGAACGCATTACAAGCGCTGGCTCGTGCCCAAGCGCGATGGCACGCCGCGCCTGATCAGCGCGCCGAAGCCCGACCTCAAGGCCGCGCAGCGTTGGATCATGCGTGAGGTCACCGAGCACCTCCCGGTGCACGGCGCGGCCCATGGTTTTCTCGTCGGGCGATCGATCCTGACGAACGCGCAGGTTCACGCAGGTGCACGCATTCTCGTCAAGCTCGACATCCGCGGTTTTTACCCGACGGTGACCTGGCGCCGCGTCAAGGGTCTGCTTCGCCGCGCGGGCCTCGGCGAGCAGGTCGCGACGCTAATGGCGTTACTCGCGACGGAGTCGCCGCGCGAGGAAGTGCAGACGCACGGCAAGACCTACTTCGTCGCGACCGGGCCGCGCTCGCTGCCGCAAGGTGCGCCAACCTCGCCGTCGATCACGAACGCCCTGTGTCTGCGCCTCGACTCGCGCCTGTCCGGTCTCGCGAAGAAGCTCGGTGCGCGCTACACGCGCTATGCCGACGACCTCGCGTTCTCGTGGCACGATGCAAGTCCCGGCTCTGCCGGGGCGCGCCGCGCTCCCGAAGGGAGCGCGCAGTCGATCGATGCGAAGGCTGACATCGGTAACCTGATCCACGCGGTCGGCGCGATCGTCAAGGCAGAGGGCTTCGAGCTCCATCCGAAGAAGACGCGCGTGATGCGCTCGGGTGCGCGCCAGCAGATCACGGGGCTCGTCGTGAACAAGGCGCCCGAAGGCCGGCCGATCGCGCGCGTGGCGCGGAAGCGGATCCGCGATCTCGAATCGGCGATTTATAACCGCGAGAAGGGCCGCCCCGGCAAGGGCGAGTCGCTCGAGCAGCTGAAGGGTCTCGCGGCGTTCGTGATGATGTCTGACCGCGACAAGGGTAAGGCATTGATGACGCGCATCGATGCGCTGATCGCAGTACGTAACTCGCAACAGGGGTAACGATGAGTAACTGGACTGTGCATCTCGAGTTCCAGGAAGGAACCTCCAGCAAGTTCTGGCGCGCTCGCATCGACGACGCGACCTTGTACGTGAACTACGGCAAGATCGGCACGGCGGGGCAGACCCAGGTCAAGGACTTCGGGACCGCGGACCTCGCGACCAAGGAGTACGACAAGCTCGTCCGCGAGAAGCGCAAGAAGGGCTATGTCGATTCCGGATCGGCGCCGGCCTCCGATGACGCAGACGAGGATGTGAACGACGCCGACGATGACGGGGATGGAGACGACGACGATGCGCCGCCGCCGCCGCGCCGTGCGCCCGTCCCGGCACCCGTCTCCGTCTCTGCGCCCGCGGGCCGTCCACCCGGGGGCGTCCGCCTCCTGCTCGAGACCGGCAGCCGCAAGGTCGAGACGTACGTCTATCTCGACGGTAAGACCGTGCGGATGGAATCGACCGAGACCTACGCGAGCCCCGAGGCTGCAAAGAAGGCCCAGGAGCGGCTGAAGAAGATGCTGCTTGGTGAGGGCTACAAGGAAAGCTAGCCCCGTTACTCGAGCGTGATCTGAGCGAGCTCGTACGAGAACGCACCGGGCGTCGTCGATGCCCAGGTAAGGCCGCCCATCGAGGGGAGCGAGCGGGGTGAGGTCGATGACGACGTCGGTCGTGGATTGCGAAGTCCGCTGAGGCTACATGGTGCGAGCGGGCCGACTGACCGCGCCCGCGAGTGCGAGCGGCAGGACGCATTAAAAACCTCTTATCTGCCCAGCGTATACTCGCCTGCCATGGCGAACACGCTCGCGGACGGGCAGAAGGTCCAGGTGAAGGGTTCGGGCAGCAGCGTGTACACGCTGCACCGGATGGGCGATGTCTACTCGTGCACGTGTCCGGCGTGGCTTCATCAGGGCACGCCGATCGACTTCCGCACCTGCAAGCACCTGCGTGCGTACTTCGGGGATGTCGTCGAGACGGCGCGCATCGGTAGCGCCGCTCCACTGACGCAAGCGACGCGCAGCCGCGCAGCGAAGGCGAGTGGTGGTGATGATGACGCGAAGGCTCCTCCGGTGCTGCTCGCGCACAAGTGGGAGACCGACCACGATCCGACCGGGTGGTGGATGAGCGAGAAGCTCGACGGGATCCGGGCTTACTGGGATGGCGAGACGTTCACCTCCCGCCTCGGCAACAAGTTCTACGCCCCTGATTGGTTCATCGCGGATCTGCCGGCGGACACGCTCGACGGCGAGCTGTGGGTCGGGCGGAAGATGTTCCAGAAGACGACGAGCATCGTACGCTCGGGCGCGCAGTCCGACGCGTGGAAGCAAGTGAGCTTTGTCGTGTTCGATGCGCCAAACGCCAAGGGCGGCTTCGAGGACCGTATCGCGCACGCGCAGAAGGTTCTCAAGCGGGCAGGGGCACCGCACGCGCGCTGGCTCGAGCATGTCACGTGTGATGGCGTCGACCATCTGCGCGAGGAGCTGGCGCGTGTCGAGGGCCTTGGCGGAGAAGGCCTGATGCTGCGGCGGCCCAAGTCGAGCTATGAGGCTGGCCGCAGCAACTCGCTGCTGAAGGTGAAGACCTTCCACGACGCGGAGGCGACCGTGATCGGTCACGCGCCGGGCACTGGCAAGCACAAGGGCCGGCTCGGTGCGCTGATCTGCCAGCTGTCCGATGGCACGAAGTTCAACGCGGGCACCGGATTCTCCGATGTCGAGCGCGAGAACCCGCCGGCGATCGGCAGCGTCATCACGTTCCGTTACCAGGAGCTCTCGGACGACGGTGTTCCGCGGTTCCCGAGCTACGTGGGAGAGCGCCTGGACGTGAAGAAGCCAGCGGCGATCGGGACCGGGACCTCGAAGCCCGCTGGTGGTGCGCAACTCGCAGCGAGCAAACCCGCTGCGGCGCGCGCGCCGGCCGCGAAGCCTGCGGTCGCTGCGCCGGCATCCGTGGCCGCGCCGAAGTCCGGCAAGGCACCCAAGATCACGACGGCAGTGACGACCACGATCGGCGGCTTCAAGGTCTCGCTCGTCCATCACGCCGAGCAGAAGTTCTGGGAGATCGAGGTTCGCGGTACCACGCACTACACGCGGTTCGGCAAGGTCGGAAGTCCCGGGCAGACCCGGCTCGTCGACCTCGGGAGCCCGACCGCCGCGCAGACCGACGCCGACAAGCGCGCTCAGCAGAAGCGCAAGGAAGGCTACTCGTTCTCGAAGTGACGGCGCCGGCAGGTCGGGGAGGGCCCAAGGCCCAGGTCGACGCCGGTGTAGCCGGTGCCGACGAGGGTGTCGGCTCCGCCATGATCGCATGTCCGTGGCCGTCTCGCAGCGCTGGCCGCGTCAGTTGACGGCGCCGTCACACGGCGCGAGCTCGCACAGCATGTGACTGACGTGACTGAGTGTTCGCTGCAGGCGCACCATCGGGTTGCAAGCCTCGAGCAGCTCCTGGCGGGCATCTGCATCCATGACAAGAGCGGCAGCGATCGCGTCCGCGCATGCGCCCGGATCATCGAACGAGCGCACGAGGTCGCGCAGCTGCGGGCCGCCCTTCTCGATGACTTCGGCAAGGCGATCGCAGAGCTGGATCAAGCGGCGATGGGTATCGTGCGCCTCGGTCCGATCGTGCTCAGCGTCTGACAGCATCCGTGCTTCGACCTGACGATACGCACGTTGCGACGGTAGCTCGCGCGCGATCTCGACCCGCGCGACACCACGCAGCAGCAACGCGAACCGGCCGTCCGGCAGCTCTTCGGAGCAGATGATCCGGCCGACACCGCAGCGGTCATAGACCGGCGGACGTCCGTAGTAGCTGGTCTCGTAGCCCGGTCGAAGGCGAGCGACGGCCATCAACTGGGTGCCCGCCAGGCAGTCTCGTGTGAGCTCCCTGTAGCGGGGCTCGAACACGTGCAGCGGTAGCAGACCTCCCGGCAACAGCACGCAATTTGCGAGTGGGAAGATCGGCAGTGCAGATAGTGCTTGTGACTCGGGAGGAGACAGCGTGTCGCGAAGATCCGGCATGCTCCTCCATCCCCCCGGGTCAGCCGTACACGTCAATGCAGGCGCCCGTTAAGGCGGACGGAGCGGCATGGGCCAAAAACACGGCGGTCCTGGCGATGTCGTCGGGGGTCATGTCAGGCCTCGCCCCGGGCATTCCCTCGCGCAGCATCGCAGTGTCCACGCTGCCCGGGCAGATCGCATTCACGGAGACCTTAGCAGCGCGCAGTTCCTCGGCAAGCGCTCGTGTGAGGCCAATAACTCCATGTTTGGCTGCGCAATAAGCAGCTAACAGGGAGGTCCCCTCGCGCCCCGAGATCGATGAAATGTTGATGACGCGCCCCTGCGTCTTCTCGAGATCTGGGATGAACGCGCGCGTCACGAAGAACGTGCCGTCGAGGTTCACCGCCATGATCTTGCGCCATTCGGCATCGGTCATCGCCTCCGTCGACTTCCGCAGCACGGCGCCCGCGTTGTTCACGACCGTGCGGACCGGCGGCATTGTTGCCCGCACGAGCTCGGATGCGCGGTTGACCGCGTCGGGATCGCTGACATCGACCACGATCGTTCGCGCCTTGCCACGTGCTGCCGCGATCTCCTGTGCGACTGCGCGCATCGCGGTCGAGTCACGGGCCCACATCGCGATCTCCGCACCGGCCTCCGCGAGGCGGATAGCGATAGCACGCCCGATACCGCGGCTCGCACCGGTGACGACAGCGGTCGATCCGGCGAGAGGTCCGTTCATCGCTGCTTGTCCTTCTTGTCGAGTGCTTTCGCGTCGGCAGGCTCGTCATCGCCGAGCTGCTTGCCGCCCTGCTGCCCGAGCATGTCGAGCGGATCGGCGATGTCGTTGTACGGGTAGGGGACCTCGCGTGTCTGGCACTGGAACGAGGCCTTCTGCTGGTCATCCTTGACGTCGAACACGTAGACCGGGTCGCGCTTCTCGAGGCTGCCGTTCGCGCAGTCCTTGAGAAAGGCCCAGCCCGTGCCGTCGATCTCACGCCATGCGCGTTCGAACGCGGCCGGTGTGACTGCGTGCTCATCCTCGATGCGTGCGCCGTTTTTGTCGGCTCGCCAGCGCTTGATCCGCGGGCCGGCGGTCTCGCAGTCCATCAGCACGCCGATCTCGTCGCCGCCGATGTGCTTGCTCGCGACGTAGCTCGCCATGCGCTCGCGACACTTGAACTGCTGCGCCTCGTCGTCTGCACGTCGCTGCGCGCCGCTACACGCAGCGAGCGCGATCAGAACCCACCCATGCCTCATGCGAATCAAACTCCGTAGTCGGCTGCAAGCGATGCCCGCAGCGCTTCAGGACATTGTACGCGGTGCTGGTAGTTTGGGTGGTCGATCTCGACGGCGATCGGGGTCCCCTGGGTCAGCAGGGCGGTCTTCGCAGTTGCAGACAGTGGGTAGCGCGTGTACTGCACCGCCGAGATCCGGTCCTCGGTCGACCGGCCCGGCTCGAACGCCGCGCGAATCGCATGGTCGCCGACGTGCAGGATTACGTGCTCGTCGAGGCCGACGAGCGCACGTAGGTTGTCCTTGATGTGCTCGTCTTGCGGCAGCGGGATGAACAGGGTTGCCGCGAGTGAATCTTCGGTCGGCATCAACGGGTTGTTGACCTCGATCTCGGCGTTGATCTGGGGGTCGGTCGTGAGGTTCTCGAGGCGGCATGTCTCCTCGATCTGGAGTGACAACGTATGCCGGTTGTCGAACACGATCTCGACGCGGTCGCCGACGAGCACGCGGCGGTCCTGCTTCATCGCGATCACGCGATTGCGGTAGTCGTCGCGGATGTGCGCATACATCGTGGGACCTTTGATGTCTGCCCGCGTGATCGGACGGACGAGGTTCGGCTTCGTCATGACGCCTTCTTACCCTTGAAGGTCGCGGCACGCTTGCCGATGGCGCGACATGCACGGGCGAACATCGTCTCGAGCGTTCGCCGCAGCGCCGGTGTGGCGAGGCGGCCCAGCCGCGTCGGCGTCGCGACCAGCTTGAAGTCGAGCCGGGTGCCACCGTCCTCGGGCGTGACAAGCCACTCCTCGCCGAGCTGATCGACGAATGGCGAGCTGACCTCGGTCATCGTGAACGCGACGCGCACGCCGTGATCCCACGCCAGCATGCGCTCGCGCGCGCGCCCCAGCAGCGCGTTATTGATCTCGCGCTCCGCACCGACGCCGCTGGTCGCTCCGGTCTTCCAGACCGAGCGCCGCATCAGCGGAAACCATCGCGACGGATCGCTCAGCTCGGCGAATACCAGCTCTGGATCCGCGTCGAGGTGAGCGCCACCGGCAACTCGCAACGGTTGCGAGTCAAACTCGTGCAGCTCTAGCGGGGTCAGCTTGCGCATTCCCCGGAGTCTATCCCGGGTCGCGGCGCAGGTCCGCGCCCCTCCACCTTGGCCGCACCTCCTTACTTGGCGTTGAGGGTGTCGAGGCCCTTCTGGAACCGACCAGCGTGCGAACGCTCGGCGCGGGCCAGGGTCTCGAACCATTCGGCGATCTCGGTGAAGCCCTCTTCGCGCGCCGTCTTGGCAAAGCCCGGGTACATCTGCGTGTACTCGTAGGTCTCGCCGGCGATCGATGCCTTGAGGTTCAAGGACGTGTCGCCGATCGGCTCACCGGTCGCCGGATCGCCAACGCGCTTCAGATAGTCGAGGTGACCATGCGCATGGCCGGTCTCGCCCTCAGCGGTGTCACGGAACAGGCCTGCAACGTCGGTGTAACCCTCGACGTCGGCGACCTTTGCGAAATAAAGGTAGCGGCGGTTCGCCTGCGATTCGCCCGCAAACGCTTCCTTGAGGTTCGTGTGAGTCTTGCTTCCCTGGAGCTCGGCCATGCCCGCTTCGTACCACAACTACGACGCGCTAGCTGACCTTGGGCTCCGGATCGGGCTCGGCCCACGGTCGGGTCCGGAGCAGTTGCTTTGCTCGACGAGAAATCTCCTCGTCGAGGACGCCTGCCGATGCGGCCGCGAACGCCGCCGCGAGCTCGGTCGCGGTCGCGAATCGCTGTGCGC
>JAYVWH010000681.1:0-3098 GCA_043786265.1 Kofleriaceae bacterium
TCCGCTCTATGCGGTCGCCGCGGATGGTTCGATCTTCGCCACCACCTACAACGGTCTGCGAGTCAGTCGCGACGACGGCTGCAGTTTCTCGTCGAGCGACATGCTCGCCGGAAACTACACCGGGCTCGATCTCGGACCGAACGGTGATGTTTGGGTCGCGAAGGGAGATTTCGCTACACCGACCGGCGTCTTTCGCTCGACCAACAACGGGATCACATTTTCTGCGACAAGCGCGCCCACCGACATCGCGTGGGCGACCCTGAAGGTTGCCCCCAGCAACGCCGAGCGCGTCTACGTCACCGGTACTCGCGTGAGCGATCCGAGCGTCGCCGAACTATGGATCACAGGCGATGCGATGACGTGGATCCCATCGCTGTTGGCAGGCGTGACGCTCGCATCCACGCCCTCGCTGCGGGTGCTTGCCATCGACACGATCAATCCTGACATCGTTTACATCGCGTCCGACCTGGTCGATGGGGCTCGGCTTTACCGCTCGGCCGATGCGGGCGTGACGCTCACGGAAGTGTTGCAGACCGTCGCGATTGTGAGCGTCCTGATAGCTCCCAGCGGGACCGTCTACGTCGCCGGTGGTGCGACGTCGTTTCGCAGCAACGACAACGGCCTCACGTTCAGCCCCCTCGTCGGTGCGCCTCGGCTAGGATGCCTGGGCCAGACGAGCGCGGGCATCCTCGTCGGCTGCGGGACGAACTGGGATCCGGACTTCATGGCGGTAACAAGATCACGCGATGACGGAGCGACATGGGAAGCGGTCTGGCGCTTCGCCCAGCTTGCAGGTCCTGCAACGTGCCCCGCAGGAACGGCCGAGAATGATAGCTGCGAGCCAGTGTGGCCTACGCTGAGGGCCCAGTTTGGTGTCACGGGACCGGCGTGCGGAGATCACGTATGGGGTCCCGATAACTCGCACCCTCCATCGAGCGGCGGGTGCTGCGATGCCGGGCCCCGTGGCATCGACGGACCACCACTCGTATTCCTGGCCCTCGTTGCGTTGCGCCGCCGTCGCAAGAACCGCATCCACCTACATCGGCCCATATAGCTCGCTGTAGAATCAGCAGCGCACATATCTCGTTGACGAGGGGAGTGCTAAAATTATCGTCGCAGTCGCTGCTGTTGCGACTCGTGAGGGACCAATGAAAATCGGTTTGAGCATCGCCCTGGTGTCGATTGCAGCATGTTCGACAGACGGAGACGATCCGTGCTCTGGCGCGACGTCGGGCACGGCCTGTCGTTGGGCGGGCACCGGTGACAAGGGCTTCAATACCGAGAACCCGATCGCGAAGCGGTTGGATAGCCAGCTCTACTACCCGGTGGACCTCACGTTCGCAGCGGATGGCACTGCCTACGTAGCCGACTTTAACAACCATCGCGTCCGCCGCGTCTCGCCTGCCGGAATCATGGACACGGTGCTCGGCACCGACTACGAGGGCGACGGTCCGCCAGAGATGGAAGACCGGCTACCGGTCTGCAATCCTCAGGGCGCGCCTGGCACCACGGTGGCGATGAATCATCCGACCGACGTGAAGATCGGGCCCGACGGCTTGCTCTACGTCGCCGCCTGGCACAACAACAAGATTCGCGTCCTCGACCCCGGCACCGGCCAGACGTTCACGCTCGCAGGTGATGGTTACGGATTCGCGGGCGATGGCGGCTCCGCATGCTCCGCGTTGTTCAATCAGCCCAAGACGATGGCATTCGCCCCCGATGGCACGCTGTACACGATCGACCAGCGCAATGCGCGTATTCGCAAGCTCTCCGCAGGACCGCTCGATAGCCGCACGATCGCGACGATCGCTGGTGACGGTAAGCTTGGCAACGCCGGCGATGGTGGCCCGGCTCTCGCGGCGCAGTTTGGGTTCGAGCTGACTGCCACGCCGCGCCCGTCCGGTGGTCTCGTGGTGGTAGACGACTATCTGTACGTCGCAGACAGCATGAATAACCGCATTCGGCGGATCGACCTGACCACCGGCATGATCGATTGCATCGCCGGTGGTTCTGCGACCGAAGGTTACTCCGGCGACGGTGGCCAAGCGATCGCCGCGCAGTTCAACTTCCCGAATGACCTCGAGCTAGGTCCCGATGGTCGGCTCTATGTCTCCGATCGGTACAACCACGCGATTCGCGCGATCGACCTTGTCAGCGGTCTGATCGAGACCGTTGCCGGCGGCGCTACGTGCGACGCGGGCTGTGCGGACCGCGCGACCGCCGATACGCTCGAGCTCAACCAACCGAGTGGTCTGTCGTTCGATCCGGCCGGGAACATGTACATCGCCGATACGCTGAACTCCCGCATCATGAAGGTCGTGCGATGAACCGACTCGCGCTGGCCGGTATGCTCGGCGCTGCGCTCTCTGGATGCGCGAGCGAGACCCCGTGCGACCCGGACGCTCCAAACACGATCTGCACGATCGCGGGCATGACCCGTAATGAGGGCTACAGCGGCGATGGTGGCCCCGCGACGAAGGCCGTGCTGTACATCCCGATGGACAGCCTGATCGGGCCGGACGGCAACGTATGGTTCATCGACTTCAACAATTACGTCGTGCGGTCCATCGACGACGCCGGCATCATTCACACGATCATTGGCAACGGCGAGCTTGGAAGCAGCCCCGCGTCGGATCACGTGCCTGAGGTGGAGGCCCTCTCCGCATACAACAACCATACGCCGACGATGACCCTCTCCGGCAATTCGCTCTATCTCGCCGCTTGGCATGAAAGCAGGATCAAGCGGGTGCGGCTCGACGACATGATGATGGAGAACGTCGGCGGAAACGGATCCCGAACGAAGTACGACGGCGACGGCGGGCCCGCGCTCATGGCAGCAGTCGATTTACCGTCGGGCATCGCGATCGATCCCGCGGGCAACGTCGTATTCACGGACCAAGCGAACCTGGCGATCCGGCAGATCGACGCCAGCGGTCTCATGCACACGATCGCGGGGCGCTGCATCGTCGAGGAGCGGACCTGCACGAACATGAGCACTACACCCGTGCCATGTCCGGGCTCGGCGAAGCTGACCTGCGGCAACCCTGAAACCACTTGCGACGGTGTCGCCCCGTGCACCTCCGCGTTTGGCGGCGACG
>JAYVWH010000682.1:0-2572 GCA_043786265.1 Kofleriaceae bacterium
CTCGCACCGGGCTGATTCGTCACCGTGCCCAGGTACGGCTCGACGGAGTGCGATTGCGACAGCTTCGCGAGGCTGTCCTGGAGCGCGACGATCGGGTGAAACCACAGCCGCGGCCACAGCGCGATGAATGTCACGAGCGCGACCAGCGGCATCACGACGGCGCCCTCGACCGCGATGCGAATCCGGCGCTCGGGCGCCGCCTGAACGATCACGATCGCGAGGCACAGCGGGCCGAGTAGACCGTTGACAAAGCGCGAGCCGACCGCGACACCGATCACCACGCCGACCGCAGCAAGACGCAAACGAAACCGCCGCATCCTCGGCTCGCCGTCGCCCACCGTCAGTGCCAGTAAAATTCCTAGTGCCCACCACAACACGGTCGGCGACTCGTGACCGACGATCTGCCCGTGACCTACGAGCGGCGGTAGCAACGTGGCAATCACGGCCGCGAAGATGCCGGTGCGCAGGTTGTACAGACGCGCACCGATCGGCACGAGGAGTGCGCAGCCGAGCGCCACCCACACGGCAGATAGCGCGCGCGCCGGGCCAAACCCGTCGGAGAACTGCGCGCCGACGCCGGCGAGGTACTTCATCACCGGCGGATGTTCGTAGTTCCAGATCCACGAGCCCGGACTGAGATCGAGCGAGAGCAGATTGGAGACGTAGTTGCGCCCCGCGGCCCAGTTGACGTCCTCGTCCCATACCTGCCCGAAGCCACCAAGGTCGATCCAGCGCACGATCACACCCGTGACAAACACGGCCGCAAGCGCGATCCACATCTCCCGCGAGACCGTGCGCAACCGGTGCCGCGCCAGCATCAAGCACGTCGCGATCAGCACGAGCAGAATCGAAGCGGCGATCACACCGTCGAGCGGCCGTGCCCCGGCCCAGCTCCCGAATCGTGCGCGTTCCGGCGGCTCCGGCGACAGCGAGCTGGCGGGCACGTACTCGGGATCGCCGCGGCGGCCGACCGGGCTCCACACGAGGCGCGCACCGGGCGGTGCGGCGAACCGGATCGCGACGGGGCCGGCGGGCAGGACAATGCGGTCCTTGATGAGGCCACGGCCGACGAGGTCCTTCGCGATCTGCTGATTGTCGGCGCGCACGGGGTCGCCGCTGCCGACGAGCAAACGTGCCTCGTGGTCGGACTGAAAGCCGACGATGACGGGGCCACCGCGTGCGATATCCAGCGATCCTTGGTACGCGACGGTGCCTTTGGGATCGCGCGCGTTACTGTCGACGCGCGCGAGGTTGGCGAGCGGCGGCGTGACCAGGCATGCGCGCAGCGCGAGCAGCGCGACGACGAAGATCACTGGCGCGGCACCCCAGTAGCGGACGGCATGAGCCGGCTCTGCCGGCGCGCGCGGTGGCACCGAAGTCGGCGCGGAGTCGATCAAGGAATGCGGCCCGGGCATTCGAACTTGCGATCCTTCTTCGCGAGGAACGTGTAGTACTCGCCGGTCTGCAGCATCCCAGGGATGCGCATCGTGACGAGCTCGTAGCCACGTGTCAGCCAGAAGGCCGGGCTGCAGTTGAGCGAGGCGTTGCTCGGCAGCGAGTGGATCGAGTAACAGGAGAAGATGAACGTGGGATTGTACTGCGCCAGCAGCTCGTTGCTCGCGAACTTCGTGTGACCGGCACGGGCGCGGCGGCGCGGCTCCTCGTGCGCGACGCGCTCGGACACGAGTCCGAACACGTCGATCGCGCGCATGTGACCGAAGTACGGCTGCGCGCCGGCACCGCCGACGATGCTGAAGTCGCCGGGCTGGAAGCACTTGTCCATGGCAGCACCGATCTTCGCGCGGTCCTCGGTGTAGACGATCAGAAACGACGGCGTGTCGATGCCGTGGTCGGCCGTCCAGTTGCCGGGCTTGATGCTCGCGCGCGTGAGCTCCGCTTGCGTGAAGCCGAATGTCCCGACGAGACCGACCGCGACGACCAGCGCTACGTAGACGCGCGGTCTCTCGGGGATGCGCGCGCAGATCCACTCGAGCCCGAGCACGACGGAGATCGCCGCGAGCACGAACAGCGGCATGATGAAGCGGTGCAGCCCCATGAAGTCGCCACCAACGCTGATCGTGTACGGGATGTACACCGCACCGATCAGCGCGCAGCCGAGGCCAAGCGCGAACCGCGGCGTGCGTGGCCGTGCCGCGACGAGGCCGATCAGCGCGACCGGTAGCGCGTAGAGGAGCTTGGTCTGGTTCAGCCACGCCCAGATGTAGTACGCGCCGGCGTCGCGCATCTCGTCGGCGAGGTGAGCGCCCGCCCACTGCCCGGTTGCCTTGACGTAGTACGTGTTGGGGAACAGGTGGCCGTAGTACCAGTAGCGCCACGCGAACCAAGGCCCCCACAGCACGAGGAAGAACGCGACCGTCACCAGCTCGTGCTTGCCGACCACGCCGCGTCGCGCGACGAGGTTGCAGATCACGCGAACCAGCCCGAGCACGGCGGCAACGAGGAGGCCTTCGGGCCGGGTCATCGCGGCGAAAGCGAGCGCGACGCCCGTAGACCACAAATGGCGTTCCCCCGCGACATCCTCTGCGGCGACCACGCCGTGGAGCGCGATCGC
>JAYVWH010000683.1:0-2504 GCA_043786265.1 Kofleriaceae bacterium
TTCGCGAGCAGCACGAAGGTCGCAGCGGTTCCAAGGTTGACGGGCACGCCGACGGCCAACGTCGTGGTGCCAGTCCGGAAGCCCCACTGGTGCTGCGCCGCCATGGCGACCCCCGTGCTGCTCTTTGCGGCAACGGTTATCCGCGCGACATACGAAGTATTGGGCGAAAGCGGCGCGGTCGGAATGAACGCGATGGTGGTGCTCGTCGAGACAACGGAGCCGGGGACCGCCGTGCCTCCGATCTCGGTCGTGAGCAGGAACGAAGTGTCGATGAGCGTGGCGCGATCCATCGCGATGCTGAACGTGGCGCTGATGCTCCCGTTGAGCGGGACGTCCACCGCGTTGTTCACCGGTAGATTCGAGATGACCCTCGGCGTCAGCGTCTCGTCGGCGCTATCCGTCGACGAGGAGTCCCGCCGCCCGCCGTCGGGCCCGGCGCCCAGGTTGTCACCACACGCGATCGTGAATGCGAGGAAGACGCAAGCGGTTCCGAGGACTGGAATATTCGATTTCATACGTGCTCTCTGGCCAACTGGCGTCGGCCGAAGCACTCACTAGTGCAAGCGTGGGGCCGCGCACTGGCGTCCCGCAGGCGCACGGGTTGGCCCGGGCGTGGACGCTATGGGCGGCATCTGCCCACGCGTGGGCGTGGTCACTTCCCGATCGCCCGATCCGATCACTCGTCGGGCAACGACACGCAAATCGACGTGTGTGATCCAGTTCGATCCCAACTACACACGGAGCGTGCCGACCCAGCTTCCGCAGGGCGAACTGAACAACATCCTCCAGTACCACTGGACGTTCACGGTCACTCCGACCGCAACGAAGACGGTCATCGGTCCGGTGACGGGGTTTATGTACTCCTGGTTTGGAGACAACGTAACTGCGCGCGGAAACTTCGCGGCACCATCGGTAACGCTGACCAACGACTGCCTGCTCACCTATTCTCACAGTGCGCAGAACGGCCCGTATCAGCCGGAGACCGAGCTCGCGATGATGACGACGTTCACCGGATTGTAGCGTTCGGCTAGCGACCAGCACCGCGTAGATCGGACCTTCGTTCGTGCTGCGACGATCGCTCACCCGCATGAGCTTCGTGTGAGCTCGCACGAAAGTGCGGCGAGGACTGGCTCGATCCGGAACCGCTGGCTGAGCGGCTGGGCGTGCGTAGCCCGCGACTTTGCGGAGGATTTCCGGCTGATCGCGAGGAGTGTTCCGAGGTAAAGGCCGGCACCCTCGAACGGAAGCACCCAGAACGTCACCTTGACCGCGATAATGAACCCGATGGTCGCACCGGCCCACTGGACGATCGACCAGCAGGCGGCGCGATGCGCGGCTCCTTCGTTGATCGCGACGACACAACGAGCGTGGCCGTAGTCGATCAAGGTCGCGGAGAGAAACACCAACAGGCAGAGCAGCGAAGTCATCATGGGGCACATGCTGCCCGTCGCTCGAGTGAATGCGACATGCCGGTCGCGTGAGCTCTGCGTGACGGCCGTCGCCCGTTCACGCTGCTGCGACGCGGCCAGTGAGCAGGCGTTGGAAAGCGCCGGTGAGCGTATCCAGCGTAAGCCCGGAGCTCGGAAGCCGATCGAACGCGTGACCTGCAGCTGCTTTGCTCGATCGAACACGGCGGGCTCACGGAGCGGCCATATCGAACAGCGCGGTTGCGTACTCTCACTGCGGTCGAGGATCGCGTTCACGGCCCGGCGCGCGGCCTCATTTGCACCCTCCATGGTCGCGAGATCGGTATGCGTGCGCACGTAGTCCGCCGCAAGGACCAGGTTTGGTAGGCCGGTGGCCGCCTCGGGGCGAAACTGCCAGGAGCCCGGTGGGTGCACCAGCAGCTGGGCGTGGTTCGTGAGACCTCGTGCGCCGCGCTCATGCCGGCCACACCACCGCCCAGGATTACTACGGTCTCGCCGCTCACGACTGGCCTCGCATCGAGCGGATCCGCGTCGACGTCGCCGCGAGTACCGTCACGACCAGTAATCCCAGCGTCACCGCCGGTATCGGCGTGTGGTGCACTACAGTGTTGGTAAGCCGACCGAGTAAACACGTTGCACGTGTGGTCATGTTGTCTCCTGACGCCGTCGACCATCACGCCGATGCGCGTACGTTGTCGGTGAACCAGGAGTGAAGTCCGCGTGATCGCGTGTGTTCAGTTACATGCGGCGTAGTCGTTCGAGCACCAGTACTCCGACGTGCACGGCGCCCCGCACGAGCCGCTCGCGCAGTCGGAGTCGAGGTAGCAGCGCTTACCGGCCGCACAGCCGACGCCGCAGATAGTGCCGCAGTCGGTGTCACTCTCGAAGCTGTCCTGTGAGCCGTTCGTGCAGCTCGGCGGACCGCAGACATCGTTGACGCACGCTGCGGTCTCGCAGTCGGTTGCGTTGCTACAGGTGGCGCCGACGGTGCAACCGCGACACGCACCACCACAGTCGACGTCCGCTTCGTCGCCATTCTTCACGCGGTCATAACAAGTGGCTTCAGCGCCGCTCGGG
>JAYVWH010000684.1:0-8304 GCA_043786265.1 Kofleriaceae bacterium
TTTTGATGCGAAGGTAGGGCTAGCCTCGCGACTTGCGTGCTTGCCACCATCGACCGATCCGGCCGGGCACGAACAGCCAGCGGTGGCGCAGCAGATAGATCACGATCGCGATGTTGGCGATAAGCGTCAGCACCTTGCCGATCGTCGTGTGGTGCGCGAGGTGATAGAACTCGAGCGGGATCAGTGACGCGGTCACGATCACCGTGAGCCACTCGGCCCACACTCGCCGACGGTGCAGCCCCCACGCTTCGATGAACATCACGGTTGCGACCGCCATCGCGCCGATGCCGACCGCGACCATGCGCCCGGACGACACATCGATGAGCCTGTGGAGCAGGTGCGCGATGCGCGGGCTCGCTGGGTCGATGCCGAGCCATTCGACGAGGCGCAGGCCAAGTCCGTGCAGGTCGCGGCCCACGAGGCCGAACGCCGCGATGCCCACGGCGAGCAGCAAGCAGCCCTTGATGATCTTCCAGACGATGATGATGCGGACGCCGAAGTCAGGGCGGTGCACCTCCTGCTTGACGCGCTGGGTGACCTCGTTGCGGAGCTTCGTATTCACGAGGTATCGGCATCGTACTGGAAACGCTAGTCCGCGGGTTCCTCCCGTGTTCGCACGCGGATCACGTCGTCGCGGAGCGTGACCGGGGCCAGGAACGTTCGCTCTTCGGCGGCCATGTGCGCGTCGAGCTCGTCTGCGAGGTCGTCGATGCGCGCGGCCATCTCGGCGGTCGTTCCCGCGAGGAGCTCCCAGAAGGCGGCGTGCTCGGCGAGATGCTCTTCGAGCATACGATCGATCATCAGCGAGCCCCATGCGGCGGGCCCGTGCAACAAGGTCCGGATCACGGTCGTCTCGGCTTCGTTGTGTAATGAGAACTCGTCGCGCAGGGCGGCGAGCTCGAGATCGAGCTCCGTGCCGGATGTCATGCCCGCGCGAAAGAACCGGGCGAGGCGCGTACACGTCTGGATGTGATCGCGCAGGCGGTCGTGCTGGGCGAGCAGGCGCTGTCGCGTTCTCTCGGCGCTCATGATCGTCGTGTCACGCAAGGCGCGCGCCACCGGTTGAGCGCTTTGCGTCCGCGAAGCACGCAAACAAGGCGCTCGCACCGGGCGCGCGTGCACCCGCTGCGCACTCTGGCCGCCGAGCATTCGCGCAAACGGTGCGGGATTTGGGTGGAATGTGCAGGGGTTGCGCTGGAACCGCGCCCACCCCACGGTTTTCCTGGCACGCTGTTCGCTATGTCCATCGACGTGGCTCGGACAGGTCGAATTCTCATCGTCGATGACGAGGTCAACGCGCGGACCGCCCTCGCGGAGCTGCTTCGGGACGAGGGATATGATGTCGAGACCGCGGCCGACGCATTCAAGGCGCTTGGCAAGTTCGAGGTGTTCGCCCCGCACGTCGTGGTGACGGATCTGAAGATGCCCGGGATGGACGGCATCGAGCTGGTCAAGAAGCTCCGCGCCAGTGAGGACCCGCCGGCAATCGTCGTGATGACAGCGTTTGGCGCGGTGAGCTCCGCGGTTGACGCGATGCGCGCAGGGGCGTCGGACTACCTGACCAAGCCGCTCAACTTCGACGAGCTGCTCGTCGTCCTCGACAAGATGTTCGAGACCCAGCAGCTGCGACGTGAGACGCGTCAGCTCCGCCTGCGTGTTCGCGATCGAGTCGCGCCGGGCAACATCGTCGGCATCGCGCCGCCGATGCAGCAGGTGTTCGAGATCGTCGATCAGGTCGCCCCGAGCCGCGCGACCGTTCTCATCTCCGGCGAGAGCGGCACCGGCAAGGAGCTCGTCGCGAACGCGATCCATCAGCGGTCGCCACGCGTGAACGGGCCATTCATCAAGCTGCACTGTGCTGCACTTGCCGAGTCACTGCTCGAGAGCGAGCTATTCGGTCACGAGCGCGGGGCATTCACGGGTGCGATGGCGCGCAAGGAGGGCAGGTTCGAGCTCGCCAACGGCGGCACGCTGTTTCTCGACGAGATCGGTGAAATCTCTCCGTCGATCCAGGTCAAACTGCTGCGGTTTCTCCAGGAGCACGAGTTCGAGCGCGTCGGCGGAACGCAGACGATCCGTGTGGACGTCCGCGTGATCGCCGCGACGAACCGCAACTTGACCGAAGAGGTCGCGAAGGGACGGTTCCGCGAGGATCTCTACTACCGGCTCAATGTCGTCGCGCTCGAGATACCGCCGCTGCGCGATCGCCGCACCGACATCCCCGCACTGGCGAGCTTCTTCCTCGAGCGTTACTGCAAGGAGAACAGCAAGGCGATCGAGGGCATCTCGCCGGCGGCGGTCCAGCTCATGCAGTCCTATGACTGGCCGGGCAACGTCCGCGAGCTCGAGAATGCGATCGAGCGCGCTGTCGTGCTGACGAACGGTACGACGCTCGAGGTGGGGCAGCTGCCATCTCAGGTCCGCCCCAAGGTGGCTCCCGCAGGCCTGCCAGTCATCCCGGGTGCCACGATGGACGACATCGAGCGCTATGCGATCCTTCAGACGCTCGAAGCGGTCGGGGGGTCGACCTCGAAGGCAGCTGAAGTCCTCGGCATCAGCACACGCACGATCCAGTACCGGCTGCACCAGTACAACGAAGCGCCTCGGTCGGAGGTCGAGGTCGTTCGCAAGGATCCACGCGTCGGGGCGCCCGAGAAGACGTGACCTCGCAGATCCTCGACGAGTTGCTCGACTACGTCGGCTTCGTGCCAGACGACGCGCAGCGGCTTCGCGCCCTGCATCCCGTCCTGCAGCCGCACTTCGCAGACATCGCGAGCAAGTTCTACGCCGCGTTGTTGAGGAACGCGAGTGCCGCCGCGGTGCTTACCGGCCCGGAGCAGCTCGAGCGCCTTCGCGTCACGCTGATCGACTGGATGTCGACCGGTCTTGTCGGTCCGTACGACGATCGATTCTACGAGAAACGGTCCCGCATCGGCCGGCGGCACGTCGCGATCGGTCTGCACCACCGCTACATGTTCACTGCCATGAACGTGGTGCGAACGGCCTACCACGATCACATCGGTCGCTTGTGCGAGCCGGCCGAGGCGCTCGCGAGCATTCGCTCGGTCAACAAACTGCTCGATATCGAGCTGGCGATCATGGTCGGTCACTACCAGCTCGACTCCGAGGAGAAACTCGTCGCGCGCGAGCGCCGGATCCAGGCCGATCGCATCGCAGCCATGCAGACGCTCACCGCGGGCCTGGCGCACGAGGTTCGCAATCCGCTCAACGCCGCGAAGCTGCAGCTCGAGCTCCTCGAGCGAAGGTTGCGTCGCGAGACCGAGGATCGTCGCCTCGTCGAGCCGGGCGAGCTCGCCCAGAAGGAGATCGAGCGACTGACCGTGCTGCTCAACGAGTTCCTGGCGTTCGCGCGCCCACCAGAGCTCCACACGCAGGATAGCGATGTGGCGTCGATCGTGCGTCACGTCGCCGAGCTCGAGCGCGTCTCCGCGGAGCGCCGTGGCGCAACGCTGATCCTCGATGCATGCCCGGATCAGCTGATCGCCCTCGTCGACGCGGCGAAGGTCCACCAGATCGTGCTGAACCTCGTGCGCAACGCGATCGAGGCCGTGTCCGCCGGTGGCCGGGTCACGCTGTCGCTAGACGGCGACGAGGCCCGGGTCCGCATCGGCGTGCGCGACGACGGCCATGGCATCCCCGATGCCGCCCTGCCGCGGATCTACGAACCGTTTTTCTCGACGAAGGAGACGGGCACAGGGCTTGGCATGTCGATCGTGCATAGCCTGGTCTCGCTCCACGGCGGGACGATTGCGCTCGAGACGAGCCCCCAGGGCACCCGCTTCGATGTGACGCTGCCGCGTCGCGCAACCTGATTTGCGCTCGTCAGCGGCTGGGAAAGCTCAGGTCGGCGTGGTCAGTCATGTACATGTGGCAACCATAAGCAGAACACTGCGCCAGGCGATCCGTCCTCGATCCAGATTCGGCCCCGATGCGCTTCGACGACGAGCTTGCAGAACGACAACCCGAGCCCGCGGTTGCTGTGGCCGGTGCCCTCGGCCTGCGCGAATCGCTCGAAGACATTGTCGCGTTGATCGGGGGGAATCCCGGTGCCGGCGTCGGCGATCCGGATCTCGGTGCCAGCCGTTGTAGCGACCGCGGCGAGCGTGACGGAGCTGTCTTGGGGCGCGTGGCGGATCGCGTTGTCGATGAGGTTCTCGAGGACGCGTCGCAGCAGATCTGGATCGCCGACGACGCTCAGGCCGCCTGCGATCTGTCGCTCCAGCGTTACCCGTGCCCACTGTCCACGCGCTTGCATCGCGGCGATCACGTCGGTACCGAGGGACTCGACCGACAAGGTCTCCAGTGCGGGATGTAGCTGTCCCTCGTCAGCCTTGCTGAGGTCGAGGAGGTTCACGATCATGCGCAACAGCCCCTGTGATTCGTCGCTGATCCTCAGCGCAGCGTCACGGCTGCGTTCGCTTGCGGCGGGATCGCGCAGCACGCGCTGGGCCTGAAGCTCGATCGCGTTGACCGGGTTCTTGAGATCGTGAACCAGGAACGCTGTCATCGCCTCCTTCTGCAGCTGGAGCCGCATCAGGTCGTCGCGTTGCCGGCGCAGCTGGGCCGTCAGCTCACCTCGCTCTGCGGCCATCCGGCGTTGCTTGACCGCATTGGCAACCCGCGTGACGAGCTCGGACGGGCGGACGGGCTTGGTGATGAAGTCGTCGCCACCGGCATCCTGCGCACGGTCGAAGGTCTCGACGTCCCGCTGGGCGGTCAGGAACAAGATCGGAATGTCCGCGGCATCGGGCAGCTCGCGCATCTTCCGGCAGACCGTGATTCCGTCCATCCCGGGCATCCGGATGTCGAGCAACACGCAATCCGGCAATCGCTGCGCGAACCGGGCCAGGCCCTCCTCGCCACTGATGGCCAGCTCGACGTCATAGCCTTCGGTATCGAGCACCGCTTGTGCCAGGGCACGATTCTCCGCGTTGTCGTCCACCACCAGCACCTGGCCACGCGAACCCATCCAAGCACACGATAGGGAGCGAGTGCGCGATACGCAAGGTATGACCCTACTTGGTCCTGCGGACGGGTGGGTCGTCGAACAGGATTCGACGGGGAGGCGTGTCCACGTCATCGAGCTGGCCGGAGCGTACGGTCCACACGAACGCCCCGACGGCGCTGCCGGCGATCAGTAAGGCGAGCGGCAGCACGATATAGAGGGCGATCACTTGCAAACTCCGTGGAATGCGCGCGAGCGCAATGAATTGGCGAGCACGGTCAGTGAGCTCGCCGGCATCAGCAAGGCGGCGATCAGCGGATGGATCACGCCGGCGATCGCGAGAATGCCGACCGTGAGATTGTAGGTCAGCGAGATTCGAAGACTGCGCCGGATCGTCTGCAGCGTCGCGATGGCACCTTCGGCAGTCGCCGCAATCGCGGCGATCGACGGCGACCGCAGCACGACATCGGCTGCCTCGATCGCGATCTCGGCGGCGCCTGCGACTGCAATGCCGCAGGTCGCGGCTGCGATCGCCGCTGCATCGTTGACACCGTCGCCGACCATGGCAACGGGCCCGCTGGCACGCGCGGCCTCGATCATCAAACGCTTGCGTTCGGGCGAGACCTCGCCGTGGCAGCGCTCGGGTGACAATCCAAGCTGTGCGCCGATCGCGGCGACCACACGCGCATCGTCGCCGGAGAGGATCTCCGGTCGCCAGCCTAGCTTCACGAGGGCGTCGAGCGCTGATCGTGCGTCTGGCCGCAACGGATCGGCAAGTCCGGCGATCGCGACGACGAGTCCATCGACCGCGATCGCGATCGGCGTTTCGGCGTCGCGCACCGTGTCGCTGATCCAGCTCTCGATGTCGCCATGCGGGGTGCGATGACACTGTCGGCGCACCCACGGAGGTGCACCCACGATCACGCGCTTACCATCGACGCGGCCGCTGATGCCGCGGCCCAGCTCCTCGCGCACGTCAGTGGCGGTGAAGTCGGCGTCGGCGCTTGCGCTCATCGCGCGAGCGATGGGGTGTGCGCTCGAGCGTTCGAGGCAGGCGGCAAGGCTGCGGGCGTCGGTGTCGCCGCGCCAGGATGCGATCGCGAGCTGACCGACGGTGAGCGTGCCCGTCTTGTCGAGAAATATCGTGCCGGGCGTCGCGAGTCGCTCGAGGGCATCGGCGCCTTTGATCAGAATTCCGCGCCGGGCTGCGCGTCCGAGTGCGACGGTGACGGCGAGCGGGGTCGCGAGTGCTAGCGCGCACGGGCAGGTCACGATCAGCAGCGCCATCGCGTGCTCCGCGCCTAGCGTCGGCGACACGAAGCTCCATCCGATGAACGTAAGGAGCGACGCGAGCGTTACGATCGGCACGAAGCGGCTCGCGATTCGGTCGACCAGCCGCTCGATCGGAGCCTTGGCCGACAGCGCTTCGATGCTCGCGACGAGGGCGCCGACGCGCGTCTCCTCGCCGACGGCGGTTGCACGGATTACGAGCGGCGCAGCGACATTGACGGTGCCTGCGTGAACGGCGTCATCGGGGGCGACATCGACCGGACGGGCTTCACCTGTGAGCAGGCTTGCGTCGACCGCCGATGTCCCACGTGTCACGATCCCGTCGATGGCGATGGTCTCGCCGGCGCGCACCTCGATGAGGTCCCCCGGCGTGATCGATTCGATCGCGACGTCCACGACCTCACCCCCGGCTCCGAGCCTGCGCGCGCGGCTTGGCGTCAGCGCGAGCAACAGCTCGGCAGCACTCGATGCGCGGCGCTGGTGGCGCAGCACGATCCAACGCGCGACGAGCAACAGGAACACCAGCATCGATAGACTGTCGAAGTAAATCTCGCCGACGCCGCGGATCACGTTCGCGCTACCCCAGGCGAGGCCAGCGATGATGCCGATCGAGAGGGGAAGGTCGAGGTGCATCGTCTTCGCGCGCAACGCGCCGAGTGCGGTGCGAAATATCGGCGTCGCAGCAAAGCCGAGCGCAGGGACAGCGACGATCATCGAGGCCCACCGGAAGAACGCGGTGTCAGCGGCGCTCATCGACGCAAACAGACCGGCGTACAGCGCGATCGCGAGCAGCATGACGTTGCCGACCGCAGCGCCGGCGACCCCGAGCTTGACGAGCAAGGCGCGGTCTTCGCGACGGCGCTGCTGATCGCGCTCCAGCCCGCGGTACGGGTGAGCCGCGTGCCCGATCCGATCGAGATGGCGCGCGAGCTTCGCGAGCGAGGTCACGGTCGGGTCCCAGCTGACGTCGGCGCGGCTGCGACCAAAATCGACACGAACGGTCTCGACCCCGGGGACACACCGCGGGGTCGCCTCGACGAGCCACACGCATGCCGTGCAGCGCAGGTCGGTGAGGTAGAGCGCGGCATGCGACCTTCCGTCGGCGGTCGTGCGTACGTGCACGCGCTGAAACGCAGGATCGTCGAGCTCGCTGTAGCTGTAGGCCGTGGTGGTGGCGGGCGCGGCCTCGTCGCGCAATGCGTAGAACTGCTCGAGCCCGAGGTCGGCGATCGCCTGGTGAACAGTCTCGCAGCCGGTGCAGCAGTAGTCGCTGAGGCGACCGGACGGAATCGGCAGGCCGCAATGCGTGCAGCCCGCGAGCGCGACAGCGGCATTCATGAGGCACCCCGGTGACAGTGCGGGCACTGTGGCGAGGTCACCTGCGCAACACCGGCGTCCCGCCAGCGCAACGCGATCGTTGTTGCGCCGAGCGTGATCAGCGCGATGGCCGTGAACGCAGGCATTCGCGCACGCAGTCGCGCAAACAGGGGGGCCGCGATGCCGAGGATGCCGACCATCGCGGGAACGGTGCCGAGCCAGAACGCGAGCATCACGAGCGCACCGGTCGCCGCGTGTGCGGTGCTCCCTGCGGTGACGACGAAGGCCCACAACCAGCCGCACGGGATGAGGCCGGTGAGCGTGCCCATGAGCCAGGCGCGCGTCCTGGGGCGGCGTGTCCGCAGCTGTACGAGGGCGGTCGAGAATGCAGTGCGCTTCCGAGCGGGCGTGCGGATGAACCAGCGCAGACCTGCAGCCTGCGCCGCATGCACGAGCCCGATCGCCATCACAGCGGCGCCGGCGCCGAGCATCGCGATCCGTTGGACCCCGCCGAGCCGCCCCGCGACATCGAGCGCCCCACCGAGCAGACCCGCAAATGCGCCGAGCGTGACGTACGTCGCGAGGCGGCCGAGTGAGTGGGCGAGGGCGAGTCGGACCGAGCGCGCACCACCGTGAAGCCCGACGAGCGGACCGCACATGGCGAGGCAATGCACGCTGCCGAGCGCGCTCGTGGCCACGATGCCGGCGAGCATCACGACGCTCATCGCCCT
>JAYVWH010000685.1:0-1719 GCA_043786265.1 Kofleriaceae bacterium
CTCGAAGAAGGCGACGAGTGGAAGCCGACGATCGTCGACGAGGTCAAAGCCCGCCTCGTATCCAGCGGCCTGTTCAAGGACGTCGAGGTCTACTGGTCGCCCTCGCCGAAGGACGGGGGCGTCATCGTGCACATCCTCGCGAAGGACAAGCACAGCTGGGTGATAGCTCCGGCGTTCTACAACCAGCCGACCAATGTCGGCGGCGGCATCGGCTTTGGCGAGAACAACCTGTTCGGCCAGAACCAGAAGCTGCTGCTCTACGCCCAGGTCGCGACCGGTGATTCGTTCTTCATCGGCGCGTGGGTGATCCCGTCGATCGGTGGCACGCGCTTGTACGCGCAGCTCGACACGTTCCTCAAGAGCTCGCGCAACATCGAGTACAACTCGCCGCGTGATTATTTGATCAAGGGTGCGATCCACCCGGTCCGGGAGTCGCGCATCCATTACCTCAACTTCGGCGCGCGCTTCGGCTGGGAGCTGTTCCGCGGCGTCAAGCTCGACACCCGCCTGCGTGGTGCCAAGGTAAGCTGGAAGAACATCAAGGTCCTGCCCGACGCGCAGCCCGAAGACTTCGCTGACGGCATGCTACCAACGCCGGGCGACAACCTCGAAGCACCGGGCACCGGCGGTTACGACGTGTCGAACGAGTCGAACCTGACGTTCGATACGCGCGCGAACTGGTACGGCGTGCAGAGCGGGCACCGCTACCGGCTCACCTTCGAGCACGCACTGCCTTCGCTCGGCTCGGACTTCATCTACTGGATCGCCACGTTCAATGCGTTCCGCGCGATCAAGATCCTCGATCGTCACAACTTCATCGCGAAGCTCGACGTCGGCTACGGCCATAACCTGCCGTTTCAGCAGGAGATGAAGACCGGCGGCACGTCGATGCGCGGTTACGTCAACGACGAGTTCCGCGGCAACTTCCGCGCGCTCGCGAACCTCGAGTACTCGGTGCCGATCTTCACGATCAAGGGCTTTGGCGTGCGCGGTCTCGCGTTCTGGGACTCGGCGTACACGACATTCACCAAGACGAGCGGCAACGAGGACCGGAACTATCTGGCGAATCCGCAAGTGCGCGGGCTCGATGGTTTCAAGAACTCGGTCGGCGTCGGAACGCGGTTCTATCTGCGCCAGATCGTCCTGCCCCTTCTGGGCCTCGATTTTGGGTATGGTCTCGAAGCCCGTGACTACCAGATCTACCTGGCGATCGGCCTCACTGATTAGCTTCGCGATCGGGTGCGGCTCGGGCAGCCGCGTCCGCGAGCCGGGCGTGCCCCATGCCGACATCGTGTACACCAACGCGGACGTGTTCGCGCCAGGTGCGCACCTGTCTGCCCTCGCGATCGGTGGCGGCAGGATCCTCGCTTCCGACGCCGGAGCTACACACAAGATCGATCTCGCCGGCAAGAGCGTGATCGTTGGCCTCACGGATGCCCACTGCCATCTGTACGGGCTCGGTGTTGATCTCGAGAACGTCAGCGTCCGCCACTTGCCGAGTGAAACCGACGTCGCAGCAGCGGTCGCTCAGGCGGCCAAGACGCGGCGCGCCAGTGATTGGTTGATCGGGCGCGGCTGGGATCAGAACACCTGGCCCGGGCAACAGTTCCCGACGAAGGCCACGCTGGACGCCGTGGTTTCGGATCGGCCCGTCCTGCTGCGTCGCATCGATGGCCACGCCGCGTGGCTCAACAGCCGCGCGCTGGCGGCAGCGGGCGT
>JAYVWH010000686.1:0-3132 GCA_043786265.1 Kofleriaceae bacterium
ACTTCTGGGACAACTGCACGACCCGCGTCCGCGACGTGCTCGACAACGCGATCGGTGGCGCGCTGAAGGCATTTGCCGTGAAGCAGCCGATCCCTGGCCCGACGTACCGCGACCTAGCGCGCAAGGGCTTCTTCGGGATGCGGATCCCACTGATCATCACTGACATCGCGATGGGCCGCGTGACCGATGGTGTGCCCAGCTACTGGGAACGCATGTTCTTGCCGGACTACATGCGCGACGCCGCGGCGAGCTTCTGGAAGATGAAGCCGCAGCTCATCTACCAGCGCAAAGGCCCGCCTCCGCTCGATGACGGGCCGAGCGGCCGCCTGTGGTTCGCGCTGATCCTCTTGGTGCTCACATCGCCGGCGTGGATCACGAAGCTCATCGGTAGGTTCCAGCGTACGGGGCTGGCGGTCTCGGTGATCCCGTACGTGCTGCTTGGATCGATCTTCTGGTTCCTCGCGATCATCAGCCCGCTGCCGTACGTCGAGTCGAACGAGAGCTGCCTCGTGCTGCTCCCGCTCGACCTGATGCTCGTGTGGTTCCTCAAGCCCGAGCGCCGGAAGCAGTACGCGCGCATCCGGCTCGGAATGATCGCCGTGTGTGCTGGGTTGCTGCTGGTCGGCGTGCTCAAGCAACCGATCTGGCCGCTGCTGTTGTGGCCGCTCGTGCCGTCGCTCGTCGTGGCCGATCTCTGGCCGAAGAAATGATCCGATGGCTCTCTGCATGCGCGGTTCTCGTCGCATGCAGTGATCCACCGGGGGGCCCACACGTCACACGCACCGAGCGCGCGCTCGATGGAATGCCCGTGTATCACCGCGCCAAGCGCGCGCTGTACCGTGGTGATGGTTCGCTCGTGCTCGCGACGGAGAGGCCGCTCGATCCGCGGATCACGCGGACGGCTGCTGTCTTTGTCGACGACGAGGCAGGTGCGATCCGGCGCGCGGCGCGCGGCGCGTTCGTCAATCACGCGCGCGCTCGCAAGTTCTGGTACCCGTTCGCCGATCAGCTCGTCGCGGCGTGGGTCGTCGAGGCGTACACGAGTGATCCTGCATCGACGCTCGGTGATCTCGTGCGCACCGTGATCACCGCGGATGGTCGCGTCATCGCGCGTGACAGTCTCGTCGCCGACGCGGCGTACAGCTACAACGTGTACGCCGAGCAGTCTGGCGAGAAGCATCCGTTCGACAGTCCGCTTGCCGATACCACTCCGCATCCGACCGGGATCCCCAACGGGATGCTTCCCGGCTACGTGTCGCCGCAGCTCGTGACCGTGGACGGGCTGAATGGCGTCGGTGATCCGTGGCTTGCCCCCGGGGCCGTCGATACCAACGGCAACAACGTGGACGCGTACGCCGATACGAACGCACCGACCGGACTCTCCGCTGGTGACTTCCGTGCCGCAGCGTCCGGCACGACGTTCAACTACACGTTCGATACCGCGCAGGGCCCGCTCGTGTCGACCTCGCAGCAGATGGCTGGCATCACGTCGCTGTTCTACGTGATCAACTGGCTGCACGACTTCTGGTACGACGCCGGCTTCACCGAGGTCGCTGGTAATGCGCAACTGCTCAACTACGATCGCGGCGGCGTCGAGGGCGACCCGATGCTTGCCGAGGCCCAGGACAACGCCCTCGATGGCTCGCGCAATAACGCGAACATGTCGACGCCCGAGGACGGCATGTCACCGCGCATGCAGGTGTTCCTGTGGAGCGGCAAGGACACGCGCGTGCTCACGCTTTCACCGTCGGGGCGCACGCCCGTAAACGCTGGCGCGTCGTTCGGGCCGAAGAACTACAACGTGACGGGCGCCGTCATCCTCGGGCAGGACGGCACGGGCGTGAACCCGACCGACGGTTGCACTGCGCTGACGAATTCGGTGACCGGCAACCTCGTCATTGTCGATCGCGGCAACTGCACCTACAAGACCAAGACCACGAACGCGCAAGCGGCCGGTGCACTCGGTGTGATCATCGCGAACAACGTCGCGGCGTCGTCGCCGCCGAACCTCGGCGACGATCCGAACCTCGCGGACCCGGCAATCCCGAGCGTGTCGATCACGATGGACGAAGGTGCGGTGATCAAGGCGGACCTTGGAGCAGGGCCGGTGTCGGCGACGATCCAGCGCACGGTAGCACCGGATCTCGACGGATCGCTCGACTCGACCTTGATCGCGCACGAGTTCGGTCACTACATCCATCACCGGTTGAGCACCTGCAATAACGGTATGTGCCGCGCGATTTCGGAAGGGTGGGGTGATTTCACGGCGCTGCTCTTGATGGCGCGTCCTGGTGACGATCTTCACGGCGCGTATCCATTCAGCGTGTACTCGACGCAGGGTTACCCCGGTGACCCGGCGTACTTCGGTATCCGGCGCGCGCCGTACAGTGTCGACTTCACCAAGAACGCGCTGATGTTTCGCCACATGGCCGCGGGCGAGCCGCTGCCGTCGCATCCGCTGCAGGCCTCGAACAGTAACGCCGAGATTCACAACGCCGGTGAGGTGTGGGCCGCGGCGCTGTGGGACGTCTACGTCGCGCTACAAGACTCGCGCGCCGCGAGCGAGAGCTTCCTCGATGTGCGCACAAAAATGGCGCGCTACATCGTCAACGGTCTGTCGCTCCTCCCCGAGGAGGCGAGCCCACTCGAGACGCGCGACGGCATCCTCGCAGCTGCGCTCGCGGAGCGTCCGGCTGACCAAGCGGTAATGATCGCGGCATTCGCGAGGCGCGGCTTCGGTAGCTGTGCGGTCGCGCCGCCGGAGGGCAGCGTCGATTTCGTCGGTATCGTCGAGAGCACGATCGTCGCGGGTAACCCGCAGATCACGCCGATGGCGCTCGAGGACGGCTGCGATGAGGACGATGTGATCGACACCGGTGAGACCGCGACGTTGACCATCCACGTGATCAACCAGGGTCACGCGCCGCTCACCGATGTCACGCTCGCCGTGACGTCGCAGGTGCCTGGTGTCACGATCCTCACGCCGCCGGCGCAACTCGCACGCATCGAGTCGTTCGCGACCACGGATCTCGAAGTCGCGGTCGCACTCGACGCGGGGATCACGGAGCCGCTCGCCGCCGATCTCGCACTCGAGGTGACGTCGAAAGGTGGTTGCGCCGACCTCGTCAAGAT